>NZ_JAKDKW010000007.1 GCF_030453185.1 Yaniella sp.
ACAATGGCCGGATTCTTATCGCTTTAATGGCCGACTTCTTATTGACAGAACACAGTTACAGCTTGACTGGGGGCGGGAGCCACAGCGCGGAGGTGACATTGTGCGAGTCTGATGAGGACCGCACCGATGATCATCCACCGAACTTGGGACCTTCAGAATGAAGCACCCAGGTCAAGGTAATCGGCACCCCACGTAACGCTTGACGAATATTGATAGGCCCGTCAGCGTCCTGCCAATGCCGGTGACAAGAGCTAAGGTGCCCGGTAGGAATATTCCAGCTTGACCACCCGCAGGGATCACTTCTTGCTACACCGCACTTAGATACGCAACTACTGAGGTTAGACTGCCCAACGCAGTATGGACACTAGTATCTCAAAAAGTTCTACAACACATCGATAGCGGGGGCTAGGGAGAAAATCCCGTTAATTCCAGCTAGCGCATCCTGATAACGCACCGCCATGTCCAGTGCTGGGCTTCCCCCTCGGCACCAGTCGCTCCCAGCCGAACGAACAATGAGGACTGCTGGGAAGACCGCTCAGAACGGGTTTCACGATTCTGCGGCTCGCAGGTAGCTGCTGCAGGCTGCGAACTGACTGCGCAAGTACGGGCCGTAGAGAAATCTTGCTACGGCGGGGGAGTTATGAACAGTAGGAGTTGGATGTTAAAAAATCTGTCCGGTTGAAAATAGATTCAACCGGACAGACTTATCGTCGATTTTCCTATGTGCTAGGAGTCGTCACGTCTACCATCGAGTTCACGTACGGTGGTGTCGACTGAGCCTTGAAGCTTACGACGATCCTGATCGTGTTCAGCCTGAGCTTCAGCGAGTTCCTGAGCGGTGATAGGTTCCACACGGTCTTCAAAGAAACGGCGTGACCAGCTTGCCTTGAACTTGGACCACATGCCAACACGACCCTTGCTGTTGGGCTGGGCTGGAACAGGTTCCTGTGACTCGAAGGCCACGAGTTCGTACAGACGGTACTGGTCCACCAGTTCATGACGCTCAAGGATTGCGCCCTCAGGAGTCCATTCAATGATGCCAGTCTCACGCCCGTGAAGTGCGATCTCGCGATCCTTACGCTGCAGAGCCAAGCAGATTCGCTTGGTGACGATGAAGCCGATGATCGGCCCAGCGATGATCAAGAAGCGCAAGGCATAAGCAACATCATTCAGTGACAACATAAAGTAGACAGCCATCAAGTCTGATGACGCTGCTGCCCACATGACGCAGTAGAAAATAACTGCTGCGACACCGGCAGCGGTACGGCCAGGAGCATTGCGTGGGCGGTCCAAGATGTGGTGCTCCCGGTTGTCACCTGAGATACCACGCTCAATCCATGGCCAGAGCACCATACCTGCAATGAGTGCACCTGCGGGCATCATCGGAATGAGAACGCCTAATGGTATTGCGTTCCAACCCCACGGCATTGGAATATGCCATAGGAAGGAGAAGTCACCGAGTGTACCGGGCATCAGTCGGAGAATACCGTCGACCCAACCGATGTACCAGTCTGGCTGGGTACCCGCAGAGACCGGGGACGGGTCATACGGCCCGTAGTTCCATACAGCGTTGATCTGTAGGAAACCTGAGATCAAGGCGATGATACCGAAGACGATGAAGAAGAAGCCACCGGCTTTGGCAGCGTATACGGGACCAACAGGGTAACCGACAACGTTGGTGTGTTTGCGGCCAGGTCCCGGGTATTGGGCGTGCTTGTGTACAACGACCATGAACAGGTGCACAGCGATCATCAATATGAGCAGTGCTGGAACGACCATGATGTGTAGTGAGTACAAGCGCGGAATAATCTGGTCACCTGGGAATTCTCCTCCAAAGAAGAAGAATGACAGGTAGGTACCAACTACCGGTATGGCTTTCATAACGCCATCGATAATGCGCAGACCGTTACCGGAGAGCACATCGTCCGGCAAGGAATAGCCGGTGAAACCTGCGGCAAGAGCCAAGATGAGCAGAACCGAGCCAACGACCCAGTTGAGTTCACGCGGGCGACGGAACGCACCGGTGAAGAACACACGAAGCATATGTACTGAAACTGCGGCTACGAAGATGAGAGCTGACCAGTGGTGTACCTGGCGCATAAACAGACCACCGCGGATCTCAAATGAGATATCCAAGGTAGATGCGTATGCCGCTGACATTTCAACGCCGTAGAGCGGTTTGTACGCGCCATCGTAGACCACATGGGCCATGGATGGGTCAAAGAAGAACGTCAAGAAAGTTCCGGACAGAACAAGAATGACGAAGGAGTACAGTGCTACTTCACCAAAAAGGAAGGTCCAATGGTCTGGGAACAGTTTGCGCCCAAACTCTTTAACAATTTTGGAGGCGCCCATGCGGGTATCTACAAAATTAGCGATCTTCCCTGTTTGGGTAGAAGCTTGATAGTCCTGAATGACGGACATTATGCACCACGCTCCTCAGCTGGTCTTGGGTCGCGTTCCCAATATGCAGGACCGACAGGTTCCTGGAAGTCACTTTGCGCGACGAGGTAACCGTCATTGTCGACAGTGATAGGTAGCTGCGGAAGCGGATGTGATGCCGGGCCGAAGACAACCTTGCACTCCTGAGTGAGGTCGTAGGTTGACTGGTGGCATGGGCACAGCAAGTGGTGGGTGTGCTGTTCATACAGCGCAATTGGGCAGCCAACGTGAGTACAGATCTTGGAGTATGCGACGATACCGTCGACGTGCCAATCTTCACGGCCATCACTAATCTGCATGTCTTCAGGGTTCAGACGCATGAGCAGGACTACTGCCTTTGCCTTCTGGTTCAGCTTGTCGTGTTCCAGGTCAAGGAGCCCGTCTGGGACAACGTGCAGTGCAGAGCCAATGGTGACGTCTTCTGCCTTAATGGGCGTTCCAGTGACGTCTCGTACCAAACGGGTGCCAGTATCCCACATGGTGTGACGCATGCGCTCCACACCGAAGTTCTGTGCTGGATCATCGGACTGATTACCAGAGTTGTCCAGGTCCCGGAACATTGCGACTGCTGGGAGTGGTGCAATGGCAAGAGCACCGATGAGAGTGTTGCGCAACAACGGACGACGCTTGATCTGCGACTCATCAACGATGTCGTTGATCATGTTGACCGCATCGGAGCGGTCCTCTTCGTTCGCAACAGATTCTCGTTCTTCAACCCATTCATGGTCCGGCATCAAGGCGCGACCCCATTGGACGATGCCGACACCGATGCCGAGCATGGCAAACGCGGTACCAAGACCTAACAGAGTGTTCTGAAGGCGGATGAGGCCCATGTCTGTTTCGTCCAGTGGAAGCTGTCCGACACCGAAGTACCCTACGAAGAAGATGATGGTACCGATGATGGACAGGATGAACAGGAAAGAAACCTGGCGTTCAGCGCGCTTGGCGGCACGTGGATCCTCATCAGTGATACGTGGCCGGTGAGGTGGCAATCCTGGGTCTTCAATAGCGAAGTTGCCCGAATCGTCACCAGCGCGCTCTACGGTGCCCGGTGTACCGGGATCTCCGTGGCGTTGCTCGCCCATAGATCTGATTCCTTTACTCGAGTGATGTTGGTGATGTTCTAATCGACAATAATTCGATAAATGTCTAGGAAGACCGTGTGGTCATCCAAACCATGAAACCGATAAGTAGTGCAAGACCACCAGTCCAAACAAATAGACCTTCAGCTACCGGTCCCAATGAACCGAGGGATGCACCACCTGGGTGGCCCTGGGTTTCAAATTCTTTGAGGTAAGCAATGACGTCGCGCTTGTCTTCTGGTGTGAGGTTCGAGTCTGAGAAGACTGGCATATTCTGTGGGCCAGTAACCATTGCTTCGTACATGTGCTCTTCTTCAACACCGTGCAGAGTCGGAGCATATTTACCGCGAGTCAGGGCACCACCGCCGGCTGAAGCCGAGTGACACATGGCGCAGTTAACGCGGAACAGGTCTCCACCGCGGGCAAGATTTACATCAGCGTGATCAGTGTCCAGGTATTCATCTTCTGGGATGGATGGACCTGTACCCAAAGAGTGAACGTAGGCAGCCAGCTGCATGGTCTGTTCCTCGTTGAATTGGTTCTGCTTCTCCTGTCCCTGCGGACCGGTCATTTGTAGTGGCATGCGACCGGTGCCAACCTGGAAGTCAACCGATGCTGCACCTACACCAACGAGGGAGGGGCCAGCAGGTCCACCGGTTGCGCCAATGCCGTGACAGGACGCACAGTTCGCGTTGAACAGGGTCTCACCGTCAGAGATGTTGTCAGCGCTGGTGTAGTCAGCCTGGGAGTATGCCGATGCGGAGTTGATGTTGGAGGCAAGCGAGTAGAGACCTCCGGTTAGCAACAGACCCAGCAACAGCAGGGCCACACCGACCATGGGGTGGCGGCGGTTCTGTGAGAGTGCCTTCACTTTATGTGTTCCTTACGTGTTTTATAACCGGATGAGGTGTGACAAGTCCGTTCCGGTTACCTCGGGTGCGATGGATGTCGAGCCGGCGGACCGAACAAGTCACTGAATGACGTAGATGATAAACCAGAGGGCGACCCAAACTACGTCGACGAAGTGCCAGTAGTACGAAATGACAATGGCAATCGTGGATTCGTGGTTTCCAAAACGCTTAGCAAGGTAGGCGCGTCCGATAACGAACAGGAATGCGATGAGGCCGCCAAGCACGTGCAGTGCGTGGAATCCGGTGGTGATGTAGAAGGCTGAACCGTAGGCGCTAGAGGCCACGGTCACCCCATGAGACACCAGGGTGGCGTACTCGAAGGACTGTACGGACAAGAAGATGGAGCCCAAGATGAAGGAAACGATGAACCATTCCACAACACCCCAGTCCTTCAGCTTGTTGCTCGTGCGCCTTGGGCGAAGGTTGATTGCCGCATGCGTACCCCATTGGGCTGTAAACGAGCTGATCACCAAGATGACGGTGTTAATGGTCGCCAAAACTGGATCAAGCAGCGCCGTATTGTCTTCCCACAGGGTGGGAGAGGTAGAGCGCAGCGTGAAGTACATTGCGAACAGGCCACCGAAAAACATAACTTCCGACGACAGCCAAACCATCGTGCCGACGGCGCTCAAGTTGGGCCGACTAGGGAAGCCGGTGGGATTATGCGAGAGAGTCTGAGTTGATGTTGTCACCCCTTTATTATGGCCCGAAAACCTTCAAGATTCACAATGAGACTTGCGTGCTGCGTGTCATTTTGCTGTGATTTGTGCAACAGCGGGGCCAAGGGGCCCGCATAATTACCAGGAAGTACGCAGTTTTCGTTGCTTTGCAGGTCAGCTTTTTGCCTTGTCTTTGCGTTCAGAAAGACACCGAATTGTTAAGCTCGCGAGGCTTCGTCGGCTTACCAGGTCATGACGCTTACGCCTTACGGAGTTATGTTGGGTAAGTGATTCCAGATAGGTAATAGGATGACACCTTGTAAAGAGGAATCAATTAGTCCTTAGGAAGCATCACCCATGAACTGGCCCACCGTACTATCTGCAGTCTCAAATCAACAACATTTGACGCAGGAACAAGCCGCGTGGGCCATGCAGGAAATGATGTCTGGGGTTGCTACGGATGCCCAAATCGCGGGATTTCTGATGGCGCTTTCCACAAAAGGAGAGACCGTAGATGAACTGTTAGGTATGGCAGACGCGATGCTCGACGAATCGGTGTCGGTTGAGCTTCCTTCTAACGTTCTTGATATCGTCGGCACCGGTGGGGATCGTCTCGGCACGGTGAATCTCTCGACCATGTCATCACTTGTTGCAGTTGGCGCCGGTGCGAGGATTGTAAAACACGGGAATCGTGGTTCGTCGTCAACGGCAGGTGCTGCTGACGTCATCGAAGCTTTGGGCGTTGACTTGAATCTTACGCAATCGCGAGCTAAAGAGTCGCTGGACGAAGCGGGTATCACCTTCCTATTCGCTCAGGAATACCATCCTTCAATGCGCTATGTCGCGCCGGCGCGTAAACAGCTCGGTGTACCTACAGCGTTCAACTATCTTGGGCCGCTCTCCAACCCTGTTCGGGCCGAGGCGCAGGCACTTGGTTGCGCCTCTGAAGCTATGGCCCCACTATTGGCTGGCGTTCTGGCGGACCGCGGCGTTCGAGGCCTTGTATTCCGTGGTTCAGACGGCCGTGACAAGATTACGACGTCGGGACCAACGACGATATTCGAAGTGCGCGATGGTCAAGTGGAGCAGCACGAACTCCACCCTGAAGATTTTGGTGTCAAAACTGTCTCTGTGGAAGCGCTGGCGGGTCGAGACGGCACACACAACGCAGGCATAGTCCGGGAATTGTTGGCAGGTGTAGCCGGCCCAGTCCGCGACGCAGTACTGCTCAACACCGCGGCGGGCCTGACTGCCTATGATGCGGACACCACAGGACACCTATTCGAACGCATTCAAACCAACATGGAACGTGCTGAAGAGTCAATCGACTCCGGAGCTGCTCAACGCGTGCTGGACAACTGGGTGAAAGTATCACGTCCAGACGAGTCATGAATTGCTGACACTAAAATGCTGCCTACCAGAAAGTAGGCAGCATCATGTGCAGGAATGTTTACTTGATGGGTACTAGAAACCTAGAGCAAAACCCTCTTCAAGGTCGTGCTTGGAATAGGCGCGGAAGGCCAGGAGCGTCTCGGTATCCATGATGCCGGAAACCTTGGACAGGCGATCCGAGATAACATCCTCTAGCTGATCAAACTCACGTACCCGAACCATTGCAATCAAATCCCAGGCTCCAGTCACCGAATACACCTGGGTGATACCTTCTTTATCGGCTAGTTCGGTAGCGATTTCAGGGATGCGGTTCGTGTCGGTTCTGATCATAACGAATGCGGTTACCATGGTCCTCCTTGGGATGTCTTGGGTCTAGTTTAGGCGTTTTTCTGCCTGCGATTTACCAGTGTAGAAATAATGCGTCGACCTAAGAGGAAGACACCTAATACTCCAGCTGTGACAAGGATAAAAGCCATAGCAGACGAGTCGCCGAACATTATTGCCCGGAGGACTGGTCCTAGGATCACTGTGATGAGCCACAGTGCGATTCCCGTCGGGAAAATATTATGGATGAGTTGGCCCGGTTTTATCGCTAAAGCGAGCAAAAGATAGGGCAGCATAAACGGGATCGCAACACGAGCAATATTGAGGATTCCGAGGTCCCCGTCGTGGGATGAAACACCGATAATCGCAAAAATCACGATGAGCACAGCATCGATGAGGAGCATTATAGCCGCGGTTGATGTCGAAGCTGCCGGGGGAGAGGTCTGTGGGTTCGTGGACATACTCGTAGTCTAGGACAGCCAACTGCGCCGACGCTGTATACAACGGCCCCGCCTGGCTGAGACAGGTGTGGCGCACAAGGGCGTAAGGTTGTTGTTATGTTCTGTGTGACTTTAACCGTGACAAAAAATATTGCCAACGTCGAAGCAGGTCAGATAATTGATCAGCTTACTGAATCACTGGCTGTACGCCCGGATGCTGGGGGAGGAGCGGTGTTGAGTTTCCAGACAATCGGGTCGCGCCAGGTGCAGAGTTGGCTTCGATCTGCCGACGAAGTTGTTGGGTTTATTTTATCCGCGGCGCGTTCGGGTGTATGGGAGGTGCATCTTGCACTGGCCCCTGATGACCAGGTGGGTGAGCTCGATTGGCATGACGGTGAATCAGGTCCTTCAATGCGGGCGCTGATGCAAGATCTCGACTCGCTTGACGCGTCAAAAGCGTCTGGGGGAGTCCAGATCATGCTGTTACAAGGGCACTCCCTTGTAGGCGCGAAAAGCTCGCCAAGACTGGGGCCGATCGAGGCAGGCTTACAACTTTTGTGCTCGATTGAGCGTCGTCGATCCGTTGAGGGTCAAGAGGCTGGTCTGATGGTAAATTCTGGCTACTCCCAAAAAGCCGCTGCCGAACACCTCGGCGTTTCGCAACAAGCAGTGTCGTCACGTCTCCAGGCCGGGTATTGGTATGAATCTCGGCGAGTTGCATATTGGTTGGCTGAACAGCTGGGGGAGTTCATGGAGGCAAAGCTACGTTAAAGTCTGAAGTCACATGCGCTTGATGTTGCTACACCTTGACGGAGGTGGCTCTAGGTTCTGACTCGATGATTTACTGTAACGATAATATCGAGTCTCACTGTTGGTCTTTGTGTGATCGGTTTTGCCGCATCCATTGTGGTCGCTGTGACCACCGGCTCAGGCAGAGGGTATTCTGCGCATGTGACAGTGTGATGGGGAGCGAGTGGGCGCACGAGGTGGATGGAGATCCCCTGTAGGGCGGTGCCGAAAACAGCCAACTTTACATAATGTAGATTATCGGCGCTTTATTGACGTCGAATATCTCTGGAGGAAATTACTCAGAAATGATTGGTTGAGTATCTGTTGGAGCGGCCTGCGTCGGGGTCAGTTCGAAAAGTGTCGCTGACGCATCCTCCCAACGGCCGACAAGCCGGCGGAGTTCTCCACCATCAAGATCCAAATGGTCTAATACGTGATGAACCGACACGGTCCCCCAAGCTTCTGGAAGTTCGCCACGTATATAAATACTGATATCGGAATCTTCGGTTCCTTGATACTGTCCATCTTGATTATAGAAGTGAAAATCGGCCTGTTGGATCTCACCGGCGAGTGCTTGATTGAGCATATGAATGCCAACGGGATCTGCCATCGCATCGTAGGCCCACCGATCGCCAAGTACCGGATGGTCCATTTTGACGATGAGATAGTCGTCTGCACCTTCTAAAGGCGCTGCCCTGTACGTCATCGGTAGATGCAAAATCTTGTCTTCACGTTTCAGAATGAAGCCTTCGAAACCAACTTCGCCACCTGTGTCATCAAATCGATACGTGCCGATAAGCTCCGGATCTCCAGAACCGCCCCAGAATTGTTTGTCTAACCATGCGGTCACAAACTCTTTTTTTGTGGGGTTAGTCTCTACTACATATACTGTGGCCATACAATCAGTCTACGCGGTGGCCAGAAAAATCTCAGCTCTGGCGCTAAGCTAGTCGATTCGACTCACGTTGGATCTCTACTCCACAATATTTAGGCAAAGCCTATCTTGGCTCTTGGGTCATTCTGGCGACATTGTTGAGGTTAGCAAGTACCCTTAAACACATGAACACACATATGGGAGGCCATGATGCTTGAGTGGATCCTAGAGAATTTCTGGTCCTTTTGGCTGATTATGATGTTATTGCTCATCAGCGTGCAAGTCATGACTGGCGAAATGACCTTCCTCCTCATTTCTGCAGGTGCCCTAACTGCGGTTATAGCGGATGTACTGGGAGCACCAATTTATGTGCAGTTCATCATCGTGACAGTGATATCCATCGCCTCGCTGATCTGGCTACGAAGTTTTGACACAAAACGTCCTGAAAATGACAGCGGCCCCTCTCCCTGGAGTGTAAACCGATATGTTGGACGCGTAGGCGACGTCACTGAAGAGGTCACTACAAGTCAAGGCAGAGTCCGAATCGGTAATGAGATCTGGTCGGCCCGGACCTACAGCACAACACCGATACCGATGGAAACGCCGGTGGTTATCCAACAAATTGAAGGAGCCATTGTCTGGGTGGCAACGACCCCTGAATCGTTCGAATCGTAGTCCAGTAGGTATGGCGCAGGGTATTCAGTAGGTAGAGTCAGTTTCTACAAAGCGATATCAACGATCAATAGAGGAAAACATCGTGGACATCTTTCTAATTATCCTCTTCGTTGTGTTGGCTATCTTCGTGGTAGCCATCTTGGCGAAGTCCTTCAAAATTGTGCCGCAGGGCCACTGCGGTATTATCCAACGACTTGGTAAGTATCAGCGTACGCAAATGGCAGGGCTCACCATGATGGTCCCCTTTGTTGATGAGATGCTGCCGTTGATCGACATGCGTGAACAGGTAGTTACTTTTCCGCCGCAACCGGTCATTACCGAAGACAACCTCGTGGTCTCGATCGATACCGTGGTGTATTTTCAGATCAACGATCCGACCGCAGCGACCTACGGCATTGCCAACTACATTGCAGCTGTAGAGAACTTGACCACCACAACGATTCGTAACGTGGTTGGTTTCATGAATCTTGAAGAAACACTGACCTCGCGTGACGCCATCAATACGCAGCTGCGCGGTGTTTTGGATGAGGCGACTTCTAAGTGGGGTCTGCGGGTGTCCCGTGTTGAAATCAAAGCTATTGATCCCCCACGAACCATCCAGGATTCGATGGAAAAGCAGATGCGAGCGGAACGTGATCGTCGCGCCGCGATCTTGACCGCTGAAGGACAGAAACAGTCCGAAATCCTGACGGCTGAAGGTCAGCGTCAGTCCGCAATTCTCGAGGCTGAAGGCGATGCTCAAGCTGCGATTTTGCGAGCAAACGCTGAAGCAGAAGCCATTGTGACGGTATTCGAAGCAATCCACGAGGGTAAGCCGAATGCTGATCTGTTGGCCTACCAATACCTTCAGGTACTCCCCCAAATTGCCGACTCTGAGTCGTCGAAGATGTGGATTATCCCGTCGGAAGTTACCGACGCCTTGAACCGTTTTAGCGGAACTTACGGTCCAGAAGGAGGACCGGCTGGTTCGGCTCCGTCCGGTGGTGGGTCTAGTGATTCTGGACCATCGTCTGACGCGCCTGCTCCCCCACCAGCGCCAAAGAGCCGTCGAGCAAAACGCCCAACAACAGCAGCAGAAATCGCTGATGTTGCACCGAAAGCCCCAAAATTAGAAGATACTTCTCTCGAAGATGCCCTAGCTGAGCCTGAAATTGAAGAGGACGTCTTTCGAGATGGACCAAATGACGGGGAACAAAAGTAGCTCGTAATGCGTTGTACATCGCGAGGCCTAGTTAGATAGACTGTCTTGTCTGCAAAGTTGCTTGGAGGAATTTCTGAATGTCTGATCGTTCATTGCGCGGTATGCGTCTCGGTGCCCAGTCTATGGAAACCGAAGCAGGCGTCGAGCCTGCTCCACGTCAGCAAATTGAGTATCGCTCAGAAGATGGCGAATCGGTTGTCGTAACCTTCGCTGCCGAAGCTGATGTGCCCGATAGCTGGACCACCAAATCCGGAAAAGAAGCCCTTCGTGTGGACGGCGAGACGCCTGTACTCGATCAGGCTAAACCGCAGCGTACCCACTGGGACATGCTCCTAGAGCGTCGTAGCATTGAAGAGCTAGAGGAAACTCTAGAAGGACAGCTCAAAAAATTGCGTGCACGTCGTGGTGAGGAAGTCGACGCCTAACGGCGTTGTAAAATTTATTACGAGAAAAGCGGGGTCCGTAACCAGTGGTTACGGACCCCGCTTTTGTGCTTGCTGCTAGCACCCGAAACGTTGTTTGAGCTTTTGGGCTCTTGCTGCAAGTCCCCATTGGGTCACGTTAGTGAATGCTTCGGTAATAATGTTTCCTGACATTTTGGATTCACCGAATTCGCGTTCCATAAAGGTGATCGGCACTTCAACTATGCGCTTACCCAGCTGGGCGGTTCTAAAGGACATATCTACTTGGAAGCCGTAGCCTTTCGACTGAACGGCTTCTAGGTCCATAGCTTCCAGGGTGGTTGCACGGTAGGCACGGAAACCGGCGGTGATGTCCGTTAGACGCAGTCCCAAAAGAATTTGTGGATACAGCGAACCACCAATGGACAGCAGTTTTCTGTACCATGGCCAGTTCACCATTTTGCCACCGGGAACTCGACGCGAGCCGATGACGAGATCTGCTTCGTCGACGGCCTGCAATAACCGCGGTAGTTGTTCTGGTTGGTGTGAGCCGTCTGCGTCCATTTCAACTAATACGTCATACTCGCGCTGTAAGCCCCACCGAAACCCGGCGATATAGGCGCCACCTAGGCCGTCTTTGATTTCGCGGTGTAGAACGAAGACCTGATCGTCTTTGGCAGCTTGTGCATCCGCCCAAAGACCGGTGCCGTCCGGTGAGTTATCATCCACCACCAATACGTCTGATTCTGGCACCGCCGCGCGTAGTCGCTGCAGCGTCCCCGGCAATGATTCAGCTTCGTTATATGTGGGAATAATAGTTAATACGCGCACAAGTGTCCTTTTCGTACAATGTGTGTCCGACAAGTGAGCCGGATCAACCACCGATTATAGCCAGAGAACCTGAGTGAAGTTAGATAATTTGGCCGTTGCGGATGGTGAACTGCAATTTGGGTGGTTCTTCAGTTGAAGACAATATTGGCAATAGTGCCGTGCCCGCGCGCTTATCGGTTGACCAGTGCGCTGCTTTCACATCGGGCGCTTGGACACCAAGTTGTTCAGCTTGCCAAACATTAAAATCAGCCGGTGAGCCCACGGCAATCTGCCCGGCTCCCATATTGGCTTGAGCAATACGGCTTGGGAGAACCCGTACAGCATCGCGAGATACGGTGTTGAAAGCAGCCCGTGTGGAGATTCGTTGATCTATATCGTCATTTTCAATCAGCGCGGTCACGAGTTCCCATAATGAACCGGTCCACTCCCCTGTTCCCATGGACACGTGGACGCCCTCGGCGATGAGGGAAGCGGCCGGCGCAGAGATCTTCGGTGTGGCCTCTACAATCCGGGGAACTATCGTAATGGACGCGTGTAGCGTCACAAGCTGACTAATCTGTTGAGCGCTCATGGGGTGGTTGGCTAGGATCCTATGCCGACTCCGCATGAGTGATGCATTGCTTTGTTGTGCCAGGATATCCAGCACGTGGTCGAGATGTTCGGGGCTGTGAGATTGAATCAACAGCTGTGTTGGCGGCTTCAAATCAAGCATGATATTGGGTAATTGCTCGAGTTGCCCTGCAGCGACAAAAACGCCGTCGGCAGTATTGGGATCGGTATCGTGTGGTGCGTAATAGACGCGCTCTGCGCCGGGAACCGTCGAACTGAACGTACTTCGAGTATCGCCGGGTGTGACTGGTGTTGTTGAAAAACCGTCGATAAAAGCGGGGGTGATCAGTGTGCCGCGAAGATCCTTGGTGTTGACCGGGCCCGTGACGGTAGCTGCTACAAGCCGTTCTCCTGCTTCATCTGAACCCAACCAAGCTACTACACCATTATCGGCGTGAAGGGCATTAGCATAGGGCTCTGATACGGAATGTATGTAACCGTTGGTTAACAGCAGGCTTGTAGTCACTGATTCAAATCCAGTCGTTCAATTGGGTTGTACTCGTCAATATCGTCGGTAGCATTTGGGAGTTTGACCGTCGAAGAATAGGAGATAATTCCACGGTTGACGAGGTCTCTGGCTCGTCGGCACCGGCGCGCCAGATCCGGGTGAGTATCGTCTAGCGATGCGAGCTGGCCCAGGAGGTCCATGACCTGACGTGCCCAGCGTACGAAATCTCCAGCGGCCATATCGGCACCGGTCAGTGATGCCAGGAGTTCATGGCCACGGACCCAGCGAACGATAGGCCAGACCAACCCTGGATGTGGTTGAGCTGTAACAACCAAATCAGCTTGACGTTCCGTCTGCTGTAGGTTGAACCAGTGCTCATCTACGATATCCAAAGCGCCCTGGAGCATTTGCGTTGGCATAGCCGGCTGGAAGACCTGGGCTTCAGCAGAAGACTCAAAGACCAAGAGAGCGGCAAGGCCCGCGAGGTCTTCAGGCGCCATGTTATCCATCATCCCTGACTGCAGAAGCAATGAGACCAGCAGGTCTCTATCACCGTAGACGCGGCGGAGGCTTTGACCAGGTTCCGTGACTTGGTCGTGTTCGACATAGCCGAAGTCGGTCAGTAAATTGATGATCCGATCGAATGTTCGAGCGATCGTGTTGGTGCGACCCTGGATCTTAGCAATGTTCTTATCGGCTTCGGCACGAAGTTTGTTCCATCGATTCGCCCATGTTTGGTGATGCTCACGTTCAGGACAGCCATGACACGGATGAGCGTGTAGTTCTTCGCGGAGTTGCTCTACCCGCCCGAGGTCATGCTCATCCTTATAGCGGAATCCCACGGGCGCCTTGCCATCAGATATCGGTGGAAGTTGCTGGCTGATGGCTCCGTGCATCCAACCGGCGATGTTCTTCCGATGTTTTGGCGATTTCGTCAGCAACTTGCGTGGAAGCTCAACGCCTGCAAATGGTACAACTGGCTCGTCCATTTCATCCGTAGAGAGCCGACGTAACTGACCTTTGGCGGTCACGACGCCGACGCGTGGATTAGTGGGGTTGCCTGCTGCTGAAACAACCACCGAAGTGCCGAGCTGGCGCGACCCCTGCACATCAATTATGTCGCCCTCTGCAAGTTTATTCAGCGATTCCATAATAGCGCGACGACGCACACGGTTGCGTGAGCGAGAAGCAGCTTTCTCGGCGGTAGAGAGCTCCTGGCGTAGACGAGCGTATTCAGTGAAGTCCCCCAGGTGGCATTCCATGGCTTCTTCATATCCGGATAATGAGCGCTCTTGGCGTTGAACTTCTTGAGCTATGCCAACGACAGACCGATCAGCTTGGAACTGCGCAAACGAAGACTCCAGGATATTGCGCGACCGTTCGCGGCCAAAGCTAGCAAGGAGATTGACCGCCATGTTGTAAGTAGGTTTGAAAGAAGAATTCAGCGGATAGGTGCGGCGTGCAGCGAGCCCTGCGACGGCTGAGGGATCGAGGCCCGGTTGCCACATGACTACAGCATGTCCTTCGACGTCGATACCACGTCGACCAGCACGACCGGTCAGTTGCGTGTACTCCCCCGGTGTGATGTCTTTGTGCGATTCGCCGTCGAACTTCACGAGTCGTTCGATGACGACAGTTCGTGCGGGCATGTTGATGCCTAGCGCAAGTGTTTCGGTGGCAAAGACCGCCTTCACAAGGCCGGTTGCAAAGAGCTCTTCAACAATTTCCTTAAACAGCGGCAGTAAACCGGCGTGATGCGAAGCGAAACCTCGACGTAAGCTATCTCGGAAATTCCAGAAACCAAGAGCGTCACGATCCTGTTCGGCCAGGACCGTCGCGGCGCGGTCAACCGTCTCTAAGATTTGGCGTTTTTCGCCGTCAGTTGTGAGATCCAACCCGGCGTTTAAGCACTGCTCGACCGCCGCTTCGCACCCGTTTCGAGAGAAAATGAAACCGATGCAAGGCAGCAGACCTTCGCGGGATAAGGTCCGTATCATTTGCGGACGCGAGACGCGCATATCCCTGTGCTGTGATTGTGGTCGATCGTTGGCCCCACGAGACGCTGAAAAGTCTGATTGACGGCGGTTGCCTTGTCGACGACCACCTCGCGTTCGTTGTCGATTTCGAGAACGTGAACCTGGACGTCCCCAGTCGTTTACCTGGGCGTCTCTACGGGCAACTTCGGCAAGTTGGGCCAGCTCAGGATTGACCTTGGTGGTTGGCTGTTGATCCCCGGTCATTGAAAAGAGATCATAAAGGTCCTTACCGACCATCACGTGTTGCCACAGAGGTACGGGACGGTGTTCGGAGACGACCACGGTGGTAGAACCTCGCACGGTATCTAACCATGCTCCGAACTCTTCAGCGTTCGATACGGTTGCCGACAGGGCAACCAGCTGCACTGATTCGGGGAGGTGGATGATGACTTCTTCCCACACTGCCCCGCGGTGACGGTCTGCCAGGTAGTGGACTTCGTCCATCACCACGTACCCCAGATTTTCCAAGGTGTCAGATTCTGCGTACAACATATTGCGCAGGACTTCGGTGGTCATCACGACGATCTGGGCATGAGGATTACGAGCTGTATCGCCGGTTAGGAGACCGACCTTTTCGCTCCCGTAAACGGCGACCAAATCAGTGTATTTCTGGTTACTGAGCGCCTTGATGGGGGTTGTGTAGAACGCTTTCTTGCCTTGGGCGAGTGCGAGGTGAATCGCGAACTCTGCGACCACTGTTTTGCCTGCGCCCGTTGGAGCGGCAACAAGAACTGCATGCCCGTCTTCCAAATATTCGGCTGCTTCGAACTGGAAATCGTCCATGGGGAACTTCAAGTCCGCTGAGAATTTTCCCAGCTCGGTCTTGGCGAATTCTGCGCGCTTTCTTGAAGCAGCGTAGCGTTCCGACGGAGAAAGGTTTTGATGCGGATGATCAGCGGTATCGGCACACATAAAGGCTAATGCTAGTCCTCACGAGTAATTTCAGACAGTGGCTGTGCCCCACGCTGAATCTCCGCTTCGCCGGCACTACCTTGGGCGGCCATTTTCTTTGACCGCCGACGATCGCTGAGTAATGCTATCCCAAGCGCCAGTGCGAAGAGCAGAGCAAGTGGTGCACCGAGATAGAACATCGTCATGACATCCGAACCTGGTGCGCCCATCGCTGCGATGACGGCGATCAAAAACACTGAGATGCGCCAGTGTTTCAGCATGGTCTTGCCTTCTAAAATCCCGGCCATGTTGAGTCCGACTAAGACGACGGGGATCACCAAGGCAATGCCGAACGCCAGCAGGAGCCGAGTGACAAACGGTATATAAACGGTTGCTAAAACTCGGTGTGCACTACCGTCAGGAGTCAACGAAGTGAAGAAGGCCATAGCCTGCGGCAGCGCGAACCACCCGAGTGCGATGCCTCCGATGAACAGTGGTACGGCGGCCGCGATGAACCCCATGGCATATCGGCGCTCATGCTTTCGCAAACCCGGCACGATGAATGCCCAGATCTGGTACAACCAAATCGGTGAGGCAAGGATCAGCCCAATAAATAGAGCCACCTGAAACATGATGTCAAAAGGCTGTGCTACAGAAGAGAAGATCACTTCGACGGGTGCATCTTCGGTAGACAGGCTTGTAATGGGTTCAGTCAGTATGCTGAAAGCCGGTTGGTAGACGATGAAACCGACTATCGTTCCCAAAAGGATGGCAAGCCCAGCTTTGAAGAACCGGTTGCGTAATTCCCGAAGATGCTGCCGAAGCGACATCTGTCCCTCGAAAGAGTCTGAACGCTTTTTGCGTCCTTTTTTCTTCGACGCGGAACTCTGATCAGTTGAAGTCATGGACTCGGCAATAAGTTACTTCGAACGCTGTTCTTCCGAGTCTGAATTCGCAGAATTTTCGCTTTGAGGAATGACGGTGCCTTCGACAGCCGATTCGTCATCTTCAGCATCGGAGTTTTTGGTGGCTTTGGCGCTTTCCGCACCCTTGCCATCGGACTTCATTTCTTTGACTTCTGACTTCAGAATGCGCATCGACTGACCCATGTTTCGTGCCATTTTTGGCAGCTTATTGGCGCCAAAGAGCAAGAATGCCAGCAGAACCAACACCAGAAGAATGACCGGGTACCTGAAGATGTTCATTGTCTACCTTTCTATACAGCTGACTCCATTGTACAGCTGCCATCTAACTTACCGGGCCGAGCCATGAAGAGTCGTCATAGTGCCGTTCATCATTTCCCAGATGGTTTCGCGTATTGCTTGGGGCTGTACTACGACGATCTGTCCGGCGTGTGTTGCTAATAAGTCTAGCAATGGCGTCAGGGTTTGGAACGCCAACTGGGCGAAAATGGAGCCGTCATCAGCGATGGCCGTGGCCGTCGGGTGATAGGCATTCATGACGTCCCGATAACGATGGGTGGCATGGACAATGACGGTAAGTGCCTCTTTAGTAACCTGTGGTGCGATGGTATTTTGAGACACTCGACGTCGAGCAGGGTCAAAAGGTAGCTCAGTGATCGATGCTGAGCCGATCCGATCCAGACGGAAGGTGCGGTGCCCTGAAGTTTCTTGACACCAAGCATGAACATAGCCGTGCCCCGAGGTATAGAGCAACTGCAGTGGTTCAATAGCGCGAGTGCTGATCCCACCGGATGATTCTGAGTAGTAACTTATGCGGATCACTCGGTGTAGTTGGGCTCCCTTGTGGAGTACTTCGGCGACCTCATCGTCCTCCCCCAGGCTCAAATCCGGATGGACAATATGATCTTCAGATCCTACGTTTGGATCAACCAGATCGATGGCCTCGCGAAGCTTGGATCCCAAGGATTGTGCTGCCGACTGTTGTGCAGCGCTAATTCCTGGGATGGTCGGAACTGCGTTGAGCCCCGATATCAGTCCAAGGGCTTCTGGCGCGGAGAGTTGCCAGGGTTGTGCCAACAACTCGGCGTTGGAAATCTCAACTGGCTCAGCATGTGGATCTATTTCGAACTGTCCGCCGGCAAAATCAGTTTCTGGCATTCCCCAAAACTGCATGGCCGATAGATCCTCGGTCAGCGTGGCGTCGTCGATATTAAAGCGCTGACAGACTTGCTCTCGAGGCATTGTTCCACCGTGTTGGTTCACCACGGCCACGATACCGAGACGCCGTGAAATCACGTCCCTGTCACCAGTTCTACGACGGGTGCGAGTGACTTTAAGCAGTTTTGGTACGGACAACGCTGAGGCCCCGGTATGGGCGTCACGAACCATGGCGGTGATGTCGCCAACAAGTTCGGCGAGCTCGGCGCTCTGCTGCGGGTCCACGCGCGCATTGGTGGTCAGTGCTGCGATGCTGGCTGCGACCTTCAACGGATCGCGGTAGGTAAAGTGCAACAGCTCCCACCCGGAGGAATGCTGGACGACGTCGGCGCGAATACGCAAGCTCGAGGAGACGTTCTCGGCGACCCAAACGTATGCCTCGGCGGCAACTTGTTCGGTGTGCAGGCGTGCGCGAATAGCTTCTATGCTGAACTGTTGCGGCCGCAACGATGACTCTCGTTGTCCATCGAGTGCGTCGTTCGGCAGCAAGGTGATCGCTTTGGACTCGATACGGGAGAGTCGGAAGATCCGTTCGTCGTTGCGGTCCAGATCCCAACCCACCACATACCAGTGTTGGTGGGCCATAAATACGGCCCATGGCCGCAGTCGTCGATTGACGATCTCATCACGGCCAACGGTGCGGTAGCGAAAGCGGATAGGTGCTTGTTCTCGGGTTGCCGCCACGATATCTGTGAGGAGGGACTGTCCCGAGGCAAGCTGTGCGCCGACGAATGGAGGACTGGCAGGCTGGCCTGCTGTCATACGAGTCAACGCAGCGTGGATGGCATCTTCAATTGGGGTCTTCATCCACAAGGCACGCGCCTGGTGTAGCGCGATGATCTCATCATCGGTTAGCGCGAGATCAGGGAGATAAAGCCGGTCGCGATCGATCAGGTACACGCCGTCGGCGGTGGTTTTTTGCTGCCACTGGACGGGTACGCCAATGGCGGTCAGCGCTTCTTTATCTCGAGAAAATTGGCGCTGCTTGGCCGCCGTAGTGGTGTTCTGGTGATCGTAGAGATAATTGAAGATGTCATTTTTGGCGCGTCCGTTTGCTCCGGCTTCTAAAAGAAGCCAGAGCAGCGAAACGATACGTTCCGCGGAACGGGACACAGTTAGCGAACCTCCACCAGGTCAACGACGAAGATGAGGGTTTCATTAGGACCAATGTCGTTGCCGGCACCATTTTCCCCGTAGGCCAGGTGGGATGGGATCTCGAGACGACGACGGCCGCCGACCTTCATACCCAGTAATCCCTGATCCCAGCCGGTGATAACCTGGCCAACACCCGCGGTGAAGTCCAGTGGTTCTCCGCGGTTCCAGGAGGCATCGAATTCAGCTCCGGTGGACCATGCAACGCCCACATAGTGGCACGAGATAGGTGAGCCAGCGATGACTTCTTTGCCGGTCCCTTCGATGATATCTTCGATCACCAGTTCTTCTGGCGGGGTATCGCCCGGGAAATCGATTTCTGGGCGGGTACGGTCTAGTTCGCGTTTACCAAATGACATGTGGTCTCCTTTAGTCGGTAGAATTTGATGTCTTCATGTCTACAGGCGCGTGGCACTGCGCCAAATTCCTTCCCCACAATACCCGCTACTCCCCTGTAAATTCCTCAAGATGCCCTTTCAAAAGTGTTCATAAAGTGTTCGTAAAAGTGTCCATTATCCCCACAGAGCACTCTGGGGCCATCATAGTGCCCCCGGTGACCGGTGTTGGGAAAGACGCCGGACACTACCTATGTATGGCTGTTTCAAAAGTAGAACCGAAGATAACCAAGCATGATCTCCCTCGACTCATGACCAGAGATGAGGTTGCTGAGTATTTAGATGTTGCACCAAAGACATTGAGCAACTGGAACTCTGCCGGCACTGGACCGACACCTGTGAGGTATGGCGGTCGCTCTGTGAAGTACCTTCCTGAAGATGTCTACGAGTGGGTACGCAGCAAACGGGCGGCATAAAAAACGCCCCGGCCACCATGACGATGACCGGGGCGCTATGCGCAGAAGCTCAGATGGTTACGGTGCGTCCTCTGGAATACAGGGGCTACCGGAGTTGTCAACGAAATCGTCTGGGTCCACGTAGTGGAAGTCATCGATGACGTTGGTTTCACCGGTGGTGTCGATGGTCGCCTCTAGTGTGCGTGGTCCATCAATGACTGGCTCCATGTCATCGGCAATCCACGCCCAGCACACGCTCATGTCCACTGCGCTGTCGTTCTGGTGGTCCAGTGCTTCATATTCGATAATCCATGGGTAGGACTTCGCGCTGTGCTCATATGCTGTCCACCAAGATTCAGACGGCGTTGGGCGGTGCGGTGTTTGCACGGTGTCAGCTAGCGCGCTGGTCATTAAGGGCTTGGACCGGATGAGTCCGTCTGTGTGGTGAATGTCTTCTCCGGCGTCCCAGGTCGTTGAGACCTCGACAAAGTGCAAGGCAAGTTCATCGACAGACAGACCTTTAGCAGAGGCGTCACTGGGCACCGAAATGTCTTGTGGACCCATAGCTTTCAGTTCACTCCACGAAGGTCCGTCACCTGCTGCAACCGGAGGTGCTTCATCCTTGACGGTCTCCACAATTAGATAGTCGCCGGGGTTATATCCAGTGCCTTCCATCCAGGTGTGGAATTGTTCACGGCCCTTATCTTCGTGGCCGGAATAGAGGTGCAAGTGAACACCAAAGTCATGAGTTGAAGAACCCTCTGGCAGACCCTGATAGGCACCATAATGGCTGCCCTCTTGTGGCAGATCATGCAAGATAGGGTGCTTGTCGTGCATATCTTCGGCAAGCTCGTGGTACTCCTCAGTCACGATCTGCTCTTCACTAACCGCTTCCTCTTCCTCGACAAGCTCTTCAGCTTCTTCCGATGACGGGATCAGACTGACGTGCACGATCTGCGCTTCGCCAGGCTCCACGGTGATTGGTAAGGAATCGGGTTCAAAGCCTGCACTAGATGCTTCAACCATGACTTCACCTGACAGTTCTACCGTCACCACTTGCCCATGGGTGATTTCTCCCATATCTTCACCGCCTACTACGACATCCACCTGGTTGGGCGATACTTCAAAGGTCAGCTCAGTTTCAGGGGTGCTCCAAGGTCGGAGCAGAGCCAATACGATGACGGCTAGCACTGCGATAATCCCAGCAATGGGCCAGTATGTCTTGATCGACTTCGACATTGCTCCTCCTTTGGAGAATGTTGGAAATACTACGTGTTTAGATGCTCAGTGTCCGGACACTGAATATACCCACTATTCGGCATTCACTAGACGAGCGACTTCGTACCCGCCCCTGCCGTCAGAAAGGTAGGTGTGGTGGCCTGATGGTGGACGTGTGCTTAGTGACGCGCCCTGTGAACGACCATCAGAACCCGTATGACGCTCACCGGTATAGATGAAGATGTGACCATTCAAAAATAGAATGTCACCAGATTGTAGATCGCCCTCGCTCGACGGATAGAAAGTCTCGTACTTGTCGCTATTTCGTAAATACGACTGCTGCACTGCGGTACCTCGAACGGGGAAACTTTCATCGGCGCCACTGCTGCGCATCACGGTAGCAACGAACACGCCGCAGTCGGTGAAGTAAGCGGTATGGAAGTCAGAGTTGATCCCGGACGATACCTCAACGAATTCTGGTTTTGCAGCGGATCGACCATAACCGTGAGCCATGCTGCTTGGCAGACTAACAATGTTGTCCCAGGCAAGATACATAGAGGCCTCAGTCACGCTGCCGGTTGGGACATCACCACCGCCACCAGGCACACAGTCGGAGGTGTAGTCGCCTTCAGATGCAGCCAGAATCTTTTCGACATATGGCTTGGTCTGCGTCCTGAATTCTCCGTGCTTGAACATTTCATCGAGGTCAAAGTTGTACTGCTGCACCCGACCTTGACCGGCGTTATACCCGGCCAGCGCAAGCTGAGCTAGATGCTCTTCATCCTCGGCATGGTCTTCCATGAATTCCCGCAGATACTTCATGTACCGGCCCTGGGCAGCGATAGAGTCTTCTGGGTCCCAGGGGTCTCCACCTTCACCAAATGATGGCCAGGTTCCAGGCATAAATTGTGCGATGCCCATGGCTCCCACAGGCGACTGTGCGTTCGGGTCCCACCCTGATTCAGCTTGAATCTGTGCACCGATAAAGCTTGTGCTAAAACCTGATTCTGCCGCGGCATCCTCAACGGCTGACAAATACTCATCGGGGATATTGACGGAGTCGCTTCCGCCTCCCCCACCGCCAGGGGTGCATATCGGTCCGCCACCTGACTCAGCACCACCTACCTTCCAGTTGCGCGCCCGGTCAACGATGGATTGCGCTTTACTATCCGCATCAACGATGGGAATTGTTTCGACAACTTCAATCCAGGTATCAAATGTCTGTTCGCGAAGTTCGTCTTGACCTTCAATAGGTGTCCGACCACCAGACGTAACTGCCAGCGTGTACCCTGTGGCAAGGTCCATAGGTACGTCGGTGCCGGTTACCTCGCGCTGTTGTGCAGACAGGGCATCGGCAACCCACCGGGCTTCGTCTTCGATCTCCAGGTCTTCTTCTTGCTCGGCGCCAGGAGTGTCTACGACCAGTTCTTCAACGGCATCATCGGTGAGTCCGAACCATCCGTCATCGGGACGTTCACCATCATCAGTTGATGCATTTTCTTCGGCCAGGACAGAGGACAGCACGTAGAAGTCTGCACCCGCAGTATTGGCTGTGTTTTGCAGCATCCGCTCAACAGTGGCGTTACCGCCATAGGAGGATGATGCTTCTTCGGCTACTGATTCGCCAGCATCTCTCCGAGAGGCGGATTCATGACCAGAGTCTGTGTCGCCGAATAGGCCAAACAGCAACAGTGAGCTGATCACTGTTTGGAAGAGGGTGATGCCTCCAAAGACGACCAAGATAACAGTCCAAAAGGACTTGGACTTCACGACTGCCTTTGCAGCGCCAATACCGGCACCGGCCCAGCCGCCCTTCATCGCCCCCTTGATCGCGCCCGATGCTACTTTTGCAGCGTCTTTGCCGACCTGCTGAGCGCCGCGCTTGGCCATCGAGTCGTCTTTATTCGATCCCCCATCCTCACCGGCTTTGTCGAGGCCTTTTAGTGCATTGCCGCCCATTTTCTTGGCGCGGTCCGACATAGACGAGGACTTCTTCTTTGAGTCACCCTTCGATTTCTGTTGACGTTCAGCAGCCTGCTTCGCAAGACCTTGTTCCTCTTGGTTCAGCTGCTCTTTGGAGAGCTTGGTCGTGCCCATGGGCTTGTCGGCAGCTGGATTGACCTGTGCTGGTGCGCCAGCTTTGGGTTCCGGGGGCTTGGGAGTTTTGGGGGTCGAGGCAGCCTTGGGCTTTGGCTTGGGCAGCTTTGGGGTGTCGGCCACGAGTCGTCTCCAGAGGGTCAGAATTTCTATCCTGTGGAAGTGTCCGGGGTGGAATCGTGACCATCAAGCAAGCGTCAGAGAAGGCATTAAAGTTGCATAGCGTAGAAAAATAAAGAAACTAATACAGAACGTTTCGGAACGAACTCTTAGCTTGAGCGTAAATAACCTCGATTCCGGTTAGTCTCAATGGTTCTAACCGCTCAAATCTATATACTTAACCACCATAGTGTTGAGGACTGCGCCATCTAACTTTTGATCGCACCAACCTTCCTAAAGTAAAAACAAACGCTAAAAGGCTGAAAGCCAAAACAACAGCAAAGATCGCCACGACGGGATTGACCCACCAGGAGACTAAATCATAATCTTCGTTGCAAGGGTAGCTGATTGGAAAATAGGTATTTGGAGCGTGAGAAAGACGATACTCAGAATCATAGGGTTCACCAGCCAAGAAACATGCATCTTCAATTTGGTTTAGAGACGAAGCGTGGCCCCAAAAAAAGAACACCACGAAAGCACCGAGTGAAAGATAGCACACAGTGAACCAACCCAGAGGACCAGGCGACATCACGAAATCTGTCAGGCCACGCATCTTCTTGGCGTTTCTTTTGATCACTGTTCCAGCCGCGCCCTTTCTGACAGAACATGCGCGAAGCCGCTCGTGAAACTGCCCAGCGAACTGGGTCCGGGGTGTGCCCGTCGGTGACTTTATATCCGCCCTCGTGCAGCGTATCAATGAATTCTCGCAAGTTCTGTCGAGGTTGGTCTGGCATGAGTTCTTGAAACACAGCATACTCCTTCGGTACTGAAGCCTACATGGCCCTCCCTTTATTGTGCACTGTCAAGATGAAGTTTTCAGGGTTAGACGCACGCATAGCACTACTTGCAAGTAAATCGCAGGCAAAATAGCCCTTAAATAAGATGAACGACGTGCATGCTGCGCTTGTGGTGATTTTCGCATGCACATCGTTCATCCAGCTTTTGAGGAGTCATCCGCGTGGCGATCCGTTTTCAACACCACTCATCATGAAAACGGACCGCCCCGGCGGTCGCACAGCATCAGGGCAGAGAGGTGACTACCCGGTTGCTGCACGGTACGGTATGTTCATTGCTCGCATCAACGAACATATCGAAAACGGGACTCATATGCCCCCGACGGCGTTCTGTGCACCTCACAACAAATGCAAGAACACCGTGCATGGAAGTGTTTTGGTCATCCGCAACAACACCAACTCCACCATTTTCGACACCTGCAGCGCGCTCACAAAACGCTGCGTGATCGGCACCGTACCCTTCCTTGTTAGCAGCCATCAAAGAGGAAACTGGGCTAACGCAGAAGGAGTTCAAAACACTATTTGTCCGGCGAGCCAATACAGTGTCCGCTTTCTGCATATGCGCCATAGCGGTGCATATCCTTGCGGTAGCTGCTGTCGTCACCGGGCATTCCCCTTCGTCTTGGGACATTATTTCTCTCACCACGCAGGATCATGGAATACGATCAAGTTGAATAAAATCAAGGAGTAAATGTTATTCACTTAGGGTATCCTAACCTGCTACAGAGAATACTATACGTCTGGCTCAGCAGGAAGGCAAGGGTTTAACGAAAGTTCTTGAAATACTGGATTCTGGGAGTCCCGTAGAGACGGTTTTGCCTATGCTTGCCGTCGTGGCAGTACCACTGGCCGTCCGGTATCTGGGTCCGGAATAATCCGTACGGCGGTCCCATAGATCTCTTGCACCCGTTCGGCCGTGAGTACCTGGCCTGGTGTGCCACAGGCCGCCAGCTTCCCGTGATGCAAGATGGCGATGGTATCGGCATAGGCAGCAGCCAGCGATAAATCGTGGAGCACAATAATCACCGCTTGCCCTTGGCGTGCAATTTCTCTTGCGATCCGCAGCACTTCTTCTTGATGCCGCAGATCCAAGGCAGCGGTGGGCTCATCGAGCATAACAATGCGTGTGCGCTGCGCCAGGACACGAGCTAACGACACCCGGGCTTTTTCACCACCGGAGAGCGTCGGAAACGATCGTTGCTGCAGATGCGCAACATCTGTAACAGCAACGGCCTGTGCAATCGCAGCGTCATCCTGGTCGGCCTGCGGTGTACCGATCCACGGCGCACGCCCCATATCGATGACGTCTTGGGCCGTGAAGGAAAAGGCCACCTGGTTTGCCTGCAAGAGCACCGCACGGGTCCGTGCCAGCTCCTTGGCTTCCCAGCGGGCCAGCGGCCGGTCGTCTAAGGAAACCTCACCGGCGGTTGGTTTTAAATCACCGGCAAGCAGTCCGAGCGCCGTGGATTTGCCGGCACCATTTGGTCCGACTAAGGCCAGCACTTCGCCGTAGTTGACATCCAGAGACACGTTTTCGATAATGCGGTGCGAGCCAACCTGATAACTGACTGCATCCAGGGTTAATGCCGTGGTGGTCGAGGTGGTGACGGTCATGCCCAGCCTCCTGCTTTGCGGCGGTTACGTCGAATGAGCCAGAAGAAGAACGGTCCTCCCACCAGTGAGGTGAGCATGCCGATTGGCAGATCCGCTGCTGGAATGAGTGTTCTTGCCAGCAGATCAGCATAGACCATCAAGGTGGCCCCGCCGATAACCGAGAGCAGTAATAGCCATCGGTGGCCGGGGCCGACCAGCATGCGGATCAGGTGGGGAACAACGAGTCCGACAAAAGCAATGATCCCAACGAAGGCGACTCCAACCCCGGTTAGCAGTGCCACCAGGACGACTGAAAATATGCGGAGCCGTTCGACCTTCACACCTAAATGCGACGCCGTCCTATCCCCCAGAGACAATAGATCGTATTGCGATGACAATCCCAGCGCCAGCAGGGTGGCTAAGGCCGACACCACAGCTACAATCAGCACTTCGTTCCAACGCGAACCGTTCAGCGAACCCAGTTGCCAGAACACGATCTGTTCTCGACTCTGGGTGTCTCCGGCGAAGTTGATCAGCGCTAAGCCAGCACCAGCAAAAGCATTCACCGCAATGCCGGTTAATAATAGCGTTACTACTTCGGTGCGTCCTTGGGACCGTGCGGTGGAATAGACGATCAGCGTGGTGATTAATCCGCCGAGGAACGCCAGCACGGCGACGGTCCAGTTCCCAAAAAACGTGAGACCAAATGTGATGGCCGTGGCAGCACCCAGGGCCGCCCCGGATGACACCCCGACCACCCCGGGTTCGGCCAGTGGGTTACCGAAGATGGCTTGCATGACTCCCCCGGCGACGGCAAGCGCTGCACCAACGAGCAGTGACATCATGACGCGCGGAAAACGAATCTGCCACAGCGTCTGTTCAATAAGCCGATCATCCGGGGCCGCACCATTATCAAAGCCCAGCGCCTGGAACACCGTACCGGCTACCTGGGAGGCACCGATCGGAAGTTGGCCCAGGCTGGCAGACAGCACCACACCTAGCACCAACAGCACGACGGTTATGACCACGACTACCAGGTTCTTGGTTGGTAAGCGGTGCCACCTTTTTCGTCGAGGTCGGTGCCCGGGAGTTGTGGTGGTGGCCATGTCTTGGGTTACTGCCATTATTCGTTGCCTTGTGCTGCCCGGGCGGCATCAGCAGACTCGGGTGCGTACACGGCGCGCGCTAGTGCGTCGAGCACGTCGGCTGAGCGAGGTCCAAAGGATAAGATCTGGCCGTCCTCCATATCGACGATTCGTTGATTTTCTCCGGCTGTGGTGATGGCTACCGCGGGTTTTTCTTCCAGTAAGCCTTCAATACCATCAACAGATTCGATACCGCCGGACATCGTCAAGATGAGATCTGGGTCTGCGGCAACCAGGGCTTCGTCGGTCATAGGCTTCATGCCTTCCCATCCCAGCTCTTTGGCAACGTCAACGCCACCCAGCGCCGAAATCAGATCATCCGCACCAGACTCAGAACCAAACATGTAATAGACCCCGGCGTTTCCTCGCAGGTAGAGGAACAACATCCTGACCTTTTCGTCCTCGTCCTGTGGTGCAATTTCAGCAATCTGGGCGATCTTGTCTTCGATGTCCTGTCCGGTTTGTGTTGCCAGCTGTTCACCAACTTCGGTGGCACCGTAAACTTCCGCGACCTGGCGGATCAGGTTTTGGGCACCATCAAAGGAAGATTCATTTTCCAGGAACACGACGGTGATGCCGACGTCGGTCAGTTGCTCAACGACATCTCGAGGTCCCACAGAGCCATCAGTGATCACAACGTCTGGGGCCAGTCCAATGATTGCTTCAGCATTGACCGTGTGTCCGCCGGAGGTGACGGTCTCCAGGTCTTCCGTACCGGCGAATGTGGTGGATTGGTCGACGCCGACCAGCGTGTCCGAGAATCCTAAGGCCCATATTGACGCAGCGATGGAACCGGCCATATCCAATGCCACAACACGCGAAGTATCAGTAATTTCGATCTGTTCTTCTCCACCCGCCTGGGTGTAGGAGGTCACGGTGGTGGGCAACGACTGGTCCGGGTTTTCAGTAATTGGTTCGATCACGGCATCTGGAATCACTGCCGTTGAGGGACCTTCGTACGAGCGAGGGTCCTCTAGCACTTCAACTTCTGATAGATCCTGCTGTGGAGCATCCTGTGCTTGGCCATGTCCGGTGTTGCTACAGCCAGCCAAAAACAGGAGTCCCACTATGGCTGTGGCCAGTGTGGCGGTCAGCTGGGATGTTCTTCGAGTACCGCGCATTAGTTATTCCCCATCATCTCGTCGAATTCATCAGAGCCATGCTGGCGTTGCCTGGTCCGCTGAGGTTTTCGTCCGCCGACAAAGAAGCCGATGGTAAAGCCAATCACTAACAGGGCCAGTCCGCCCAGGCTGATGGGTAACCAGGGAAGCTGCGGCGCCGGGATAATCGTGGGTTCCGGCTGAACCACATCCTCAGCGTTCTCCGGGACATCGGGTTCATCGGTTGTTGCCGTCGCGGAGTCACAGTCGGCCATATCGAAGCTCAATGCTATTGGGTCCAGTGCTTCACCAGCTTCGTAGAAGCCGCCGAAGGCTGCAGCGCCCGAGTTTGTGAGCGTTGTTTGCAGGTCGGTGAGTTGTACCGAACCATCATCCGGTGAGATGTCCTCATCCAGGCTGATTTCGCCCACCCACTGTTGGTCTGCGTCAACGGCTACATCACCATCCATGTCATTACTTATGGTGTCCAATAACAGTGCGGCTTCTCCGTCGCCTTCAAATTCGAAGGTCGGGTTGGCTATGGTTAGGTCTAGCACACCGTCGTGGCCCGTAAACTGCACAGTGCCTTCGAAGGTGATGTCACCGGTTTCTGTTGCTGGATCGTACGCACCACTGCCGTCAGACCAGGTGAAATGGGGTGTGTCATATGAAGCACCTTCTGAGGTGTCCCACGAGCCGTTGGCGATGCTGCCAGAGATGTAGGCACGGAAGCTTTCCTTAACACCCCAGTCCAGTGTTGCATTGGTTATTTGACACAATCCGGCCTCTGCGGTCTCGGCTTCGGTGGTTTGATCGGCAAAGGCAATGGATGGGGCTGCCAGTAGTGCGGCGCCAAGCGTCACCGGAAGCAGTGCTTTGGACAAACGTGCTGTGACGTTTGGAATCCTCACGATTTCTCCTTGAGTAATGTTGTTGTGTCGACATACGGGTTTAGCCATCCGTCAATGACCCTGCTTGCATTCGTCGGTGCCGGGCTACGAGTAAGGTTGAACACCCTGCAATCGATAGGAGACTTCCGGCACTGGCCCACCATTCCCACGGTTGCATTCCGGTCAGCGCCAGTAATACGTCGCTACTGGCCGTATTCGGACTGGTGGGCACGGTCGTGTCCATGGCTGCGGTTGCGCGGGCCAGCAGAATGTCGATTTCGGCTCCGGCATCACTGCTACCCTGCAGGGTGATGATGTGCTCACCGGTGGCATCACTGGGCAATGTGCCCGACCATTCAACCGTGCCGTGTTCGTCGGCAACGGCCGTATCATCGAGCACGATGGGTTCTGCCCCATCGGAATTTTCGTAGAGGACAGCCAACACGCCACTATCTTCTGCATCGAAGCCCTCTGCTTTGATCTTGATGCGACCGCCTTGGCGGATCTGGTCTTCGGGTGTCAAAACCTCGAGGCCTTCGGTTGTTGGAGGGGTATCGGCTGCCTCATACTGGGATTCGTCATCTTCGCCACTCCCTGCGGCACTGGTCCCAAAGGATTCGTTACTTGCCGTGCCCACGGTAAATGTCACCGGATCCAGGTCGATACTCTGGGAGGCACTCACGCCCGCAAGAGAACCGTTGACCGGCACATTCGACCAGGTCACCGAACCATTGGCATTTTCCGTTTTTGTTCCCTGGGCAAGGTCCAGTGGATAGGAAGCCTTCCCGTGGCTGGTGTTGTTGCCGGTGTGCAGGGTGGCCGTGGAGGCATCCTGCACGGTAATAGATGGGTTCGAGACCAGGAACATGCTCATCCCGTAGCCTTTAAAGTTGACCACACCCGAGAAGTTCACGGTGCCCGTCTGGTTTTCCTCGTCCCAGTCACCACCGGTAGCCTGTGGGAATACCCAACCGCTACCGACGCCGCTGGTTTCGATCTGTCCGCCAGCACAGTGTTTACTTGGGGTGGGGCAACTTGAGGAACCAGCTTTCTCGGTTGTATATGCGGCGAAATAGTCTGAGACACCCCACTTCATGGATCCGGCCGCAGAGCCTTCACCAGAGGTTTCGGCTACCGCGGGTGTTGACGAATCGTTGGACGAGGCGTTGCTTTGAGATTTTGGTGAAGCTGCCGGCGGCTTAGCGGTGCCGTGCTTGGTGCCTTCCCCAATGGTCAGGGTGATGCGGTCTAGTTCTTCACCGGTTGCATAGAACTCACTGCTGCCGTGGGAGAAGAATTGTTTGCCCTGGCTATGTAGGTTCACCGGGGCACTGCTGAATCGCACAGCGTCCCCGCCAAGTTCCTGTTTTTTAGCTTTGGCCAGATCTATGGTGGCCAGAGTGATGGTTTTGCCTTGCGAGGTTGTCTGAAGTGTGGCGGAGTTGGAATTTTCGACAACTATCACCGGGTTGGACAGCGTGACATCCATGACGCCGCTGTGACCATAAAAGTTCACGTTACCGGCATATTGGATCTTGCCACTGGACCCGTTCCAGGTGGTGCCAGAGTCTGCCTGTGGGAAGGTGAAGGCACCGTTGCCGCGGGCTTGTTTGGCACCGCCAGATGGGGTAATTTTTCCGTTCGCAATGCCGCCAGTGACGTAGTTCCGGAAGCTTTCTTTAACACCCCACTCCATGCTGCCTTGTACGCCTGAGCTCGAGGCACCTTCACTTGAGGATTTTTTGATGACCGAGACCGTAATATTCTTTGCCGCGGTGGAGTACTCAGCACTATCCGGGGTGAACTCTGCACGGATCGTGTGGTCTCCACGAGACAGTGAGTTGGTTTTGAATTGTGCCTTGCCCTGCTGGGTTGCGGCCTCAGCCAGAACCGTACCGTCGCTATTCTTGAATTCGACACGGCCTGCGAGTTGCGGCGTTACCGTGGCATTGAGCGTTACAGTTTCGCCCTCATAGACCGTCGATGATGAAGCCGTGATTGCCAGAGCCGCTGGTTTGACTGGTGTTTCTGGTTCCGTGGGTGGTGCGGCCTGGTCGATACCAAATTTGACGTTATCCACCTGTTTGCCAGGCTGGTAGTTCTCATTGGTGCGTGCAAAAACATCGGCACCATCTTCAGTAAAGAATGCTTTGGCATCGACCTGCCCAGCCTGCAGTTCATCATGGGTAAATTCTAGATCCACGATCTCTACGCGTTGCTGGTTGTATTGCGGAAAGCCGGCTTCGCCGGGTTGATCCACGATTGCCGACATTTTGGCAGTGGTGGGTGAGGTCAGGGTGATCTGTATGTCAGTAAATTTTTGGTCAAGTGCCCAACTCCCCTCGGGGACTCCAACGCCTTGATGTCCTTGGGACAGCATGGACCCCCGGTAGGTGATCGTCCCGGTCCCGGCGACTGGATTGATTTCTCCGGTGGCTTCAGTCCAGGTAACACGGTGGTTGTCATCCACGGTTGCTGGAGCTTCTGCCTTAATGTGTCCGTTAGCGATGCCACCGGTAATGTATTTGCGCCATTCGCTGTTGATACCCCACGTTAGTGTTCCGTCGCTAACGTTCTGCATGTCATGTTCTGATGTGTTGGTTTGGTCTGCCCAGGAAGCAGTGGCCATGAGCATCGAACCGGAACCAATTGCTACCAGCAGCGTTAGAAGCAGCGTTATTGATCTGCGGATGATGCTTAGGGACATGGTATTTCGCCCCATAGTCATCGTCCTCCTCGAGGTGGAGTTGAGTTGAAAAGCCTGTATGCGGTAGAAAAGCTTGAGAACGCCCGCAGGGCGATCCGCTTACGTCGCTATGACGCCGGCGGATCGCCCGGGACGTAGGTGTGCAGTACTACACTGAAGTGTTCTGGGTTTCAGTTATTGCACGTTTGCGGTTATGAGCCACGATCATGGCGCCGAACACAACCATGAGCAATGCAATGATTGCTGCCATGGTGATGCTTGCACCGGTGGTTGCAAGTCCGCTTTGGGTACCGCCGGTTTGGTCACCAGCAGTCGTAACAGCACCATCGCTATCGGTATCGGTATCGGTGCCATTGCCGGTATCGTCGCCGTCATTGCCAGCGGGAGCATCTGCTGCGATCACCGTGAAGGTGCCGGCAAATGAACCGAGATCATCGTTAGCGAAGGTCACGGTGTGTTCCCCGAGTTCGAAATCTTCCGGGACGGTCCAGCTGGTTGACGCAGAGTTGCTTTCGTCAGCCGTAACGGTGTCCAGTTCAATTGGATCAGACTGCACAGTCACGTTGAACGCAGTTCCCGCTGTAACAGGAGCAATCGAGAAGGTGACCTCGTCGCCTTGCCGTACGGAAGCATCAGAAGAATCGTTAACGGTTACAGTGATGTCGTTGTTGTCATCGGTATCGTCATTCCCGTTGCCGGTTTCGTCTTCGTCTTCGTCATCGTTACCGTTCTCACCGCCATTGCCGTTTTCGTCTTCGTCTTGGTCTTCGTCGTTGTTATCTGGGATGTCGAGTTCATCCCAGTTGATTTCGAGATCAGCACGACCATAGAGATTGGCTTCGGAAGGATTAGAACGAGTCGGCCAAGAAATGACTTCGTAGTCTTTTTCAGGATCGACACTGTCAACATCAACGGTCAAAACCGCGTCAACATTGCCATGGTCGTCAATCGACGCCGAAATAGCAGTATCCGTGTCGCTAACCTCACCAAGATCCGAACCCTGTTCAATCAACGTGAAGTACGCACCAGGACCAGCCTGACCAGGTAACGCCTGCACCTCACCAAAACCGGACCCCGAAATCGCAATCTCCAGACCCTTTTCAGTTACCTGAGAGGCCTTGGCAGTAAAGCTAATCGAAGTGTCAGTATCCTCGTCCTCATCTCCTGGGGTTGGCACCGGGAAAAGTGCCTCCCAATCGATGGTGACGTCAGCACGGGCGAAGAGATTTTCCTCAGATGGTATTGCACGGGATGGCCAGGAAATTACTTCGTAGTCTTTCGAAGCGTCCAGTTCTTCAGCATCGATGCTCAATACGGTTTCCAGTTCACCGTTTTCATCGATTACAGCGGATACCGCGGTAGCATCCTGTCCGACTGCAGAAAGTTCTGAGTCTTTCTCGATTAACGTGAAGTAGGCCAGTGGGACCCCCTGACCAGGAAGAGCTTCGACAGCGTCAAAACCTTTTCCTGCGATAGCAATATCAATACGTTCATCGGCAACTTCGGTTACGGAAGTCGTAAATTCAGGATTTACCTCTGGAGTTTCCTCGTCTTCGTCTTGGTCCTCGTCGTTGTTATCTGGGATGTCGAGTTCATCCCAGTTGATTTCGAGGGCAGCACGACCATACAGATTGGTTTCGGAAGGATTAGAACGAGTCGGCCAAGAAATGACTTCGTAGTCTTTTTCAGGATCGACACTGTCAACATCAACGGTCAAAACCGCGTCAACATTGCCATGGTCGTCAATCGACGCCGAAATAGCAGTATCCGTGTCGCTAACCTCACCAAGATCCGAACCCTGTTCAATCAACGTGAAGTACGCACCAGGACCAGCCTGACCAGGTAACGCCTGCACCTCACCAAAACCGGACCCCGAAATCGCAATCTCCAGACCCTTTTCAGTTACCTGAGAGGCCTTGGCAGTAAAGCTAATCGAAGGCTCAGTATCCTCGTCCTCATTACCGTTCTCGTCGCCGGCTGGACGATCAAGCAGGACGTCCCAGTCAATGTCAATATCGGTGCGGGCAAACATGTTTGCTTCGGTCGGGAACGAACGGTTTGGCCATGCAATGACCTCGTACTCTGAGCCTTCTTCCAGCTCAGCGACGGGCACATTAAGCAAATCCGAGAAATTTCCCTCTTCGTCGATTATCGCGGAAATCGAGGTCGCGGTATCCGTGACATCTGCGAGATCAGCAGCTTTATCAATAACCATTAGATACGTGCCAGGCGCTGACTGGCCCGGAAGTGCGGACACATCGTCAAAGCCCGTGCCTTCAATTGCCACCTCAATGCGTTCATTCGGCACTTCGGTCACTTCAGCAGTGATCGCCTTATCGCCAGCTGCCTTCGCCGGGGCTGACACAGCTAAAAGGCCACCCATCGCTAAGGCTGCAGCGGTCATAAGACCTACTGCACCCTTCATTTTCGAAGCATGCTGCCCAGGTAATGGGTCATGCATTGACGTAACTGTCATATGTACGTTTCCTTCTTTTAGGTGTAGATGATTGGACACAAAAATCTAAGGTCATGATTCCTGGAGGGAATTACAGCACGACAACGACACCAAACTTGGACGACCCGGTGTTGTTACACTTATTCACTAAGGCGCGCCTTACCTAATTAACGGATCACTATACGTTCCTCTGTGAGCGATGACAACCAAAGGTAAGATTTGGGCGTTTTGTTACATCGGCCGGGTCGTGAGAGTGGAAGACGGTCAGAACTGCGAAGAATAAACACTGAATACAAGCACAATTGTGTGATATGAATGAGAGCGTTGAAAATAGCACCCAAAATTCACGCTCCTAAAAGTTTGCTGACGCAACAGCAAGACGACCAGCCGTCCCCGAAGCAGGCCCAAATTCAGCCCCATTGTCACCCGACGATCATGCTTGACGCGGTGAGAATATGATGGGGGTTCTCATTTGATTAAAGGTAGGCTAACCTAAGACCCAATATATGCCCGAAGCAATTTTTCTGCGGGCCTCGTCCGATACACACCAAAGTAGGTTCAATGCCACGTTCAGAAGACTCACATTCATTGGCGTCGCGGGTACGACAGCTCACGGCGGAAGACCACAGATCTGCTGAGACAGCATCGTTTATTACTGGGCTCATGGGTGGAGAGCGCTCCGTCCGGGATTACGCACTCCTCGTTTCGCAATATCATTTCATTTACGAGGCGTTGGACGCTGCCGCAGAAACACTGCGCACTGAGACAATTCTCCCCGGAGTCACAGCATTATTGGATCCCAAGCTTGACCGCCGGTCAGCAATTCAACGTGATTTGGCAACGCTGCTACCAGAAACTGGACTGTCCTGCGCACTTGTGCCGATGAAAGCTACGGTCGAGTATGTAGAGCGTATTCACCAGGTTGCAAACGATCCTGCACGGCTGACAGCCCACCACTACTTGCGCTACTTAGGCGACCTTTCCGGGGGCCTTGCTATTGCGCGTTTGATGCAACGGCACTATCAAGTTCCAGATCATCAACTCAACATGTACACTTTCGAATCGATCGAAAAACCAAAGTTGTATAAAGATGCATATCGAGACCAGCTGAACCGACTCGGGCTAACGGTCGAACAGGAAGAAACGTTCATCGAGGAAGCTGGTTTTGGTTTCGGCTATAACAAGAGGATTTTCGAAGAGTTGGGCGACTACGCTGATTCTTTGACTCCAATGACAGTCTGAGCACTTGGAAAAGCCCGAGCGACTTTTCCTGGAACGTGCTGGCCGAATAGTCTTTTACTACAGATAGTCGCCGGCCGTTGCCATAACTATTCAAAGGTAAGCACGCCTTAAGACCAGTTTATGGTCACTGCGAGCGAGCCGACCTCGACAAGACGTGGCAACCCTGTGAGCATACGCTCACGTGAACACACACCAAATATGTTTGAATCATCTGATGCTGGTGGCATTTGTAGTCATCATGGCCTTTAATAGTACTCGGTGACCTTCCACTCACAGAGAAACGGCAAGGCACGCTCACTGTTTGGCTGCGATCGGGGCATACCGAAGAGAACTGCCCGTCAGCCCCAACGGTGTTGAGAAAAACTAATTTCGAGAATTGTGTCATCTTGGGGTTAGGCTGTTTTCGATTGCGCTGATCACCTCTGGAGCATCCGGGGTGGTGCGGGACCGAAACCGATGAATCTCCCCCGAAGGGCCAAGAAGAAATTTTTCGAAGTTCCATTTCACTCTGCCCGCTTTGCCTTCTGAGTCCGGAGTCTTTTTGAGTTGAGTGTATATGGGATGCTCGTGCCGACCGTTGACCCGGATGGGCTCAAAAATCGGGGACGTGATGCCGTAGTTTATGGAGCAGAATTCTTGAATGGCCGCATTTGACCGCAGCTCCTGCAGGAATTGATTGCTTGGGAACCCCAGCACCTGCAGTCCCCTATCACCGTATTTCTGTTGCAGCTGCTCCAGCGTCGCATATTGGGGCGTCAGCCCGCATCGAGAAGCGACATTGACGATTAGCAGGGTCTTGTCGTCAAAGTTTGCGAGGGAAGTCTCGGTTCCCTCCATGGTCTTGATGGGGATATCACGAAGATTCATATCCGGTACAACGCCTTGCGGATGGTCGTCATTCCGCACACTGCGTCGTCACATGAAAATTCATGGTGTGAAAGAGGTAGAGGCTTTGGTCGGTGTGGTCATTAGCGACGCTCCTGCTTGGTCGGGCAGCTATTACTCAGCCCTGTTGTTTGGGTTCACGTTGGGCGCGAGTGGTGGAAAACAACGGCGATTCAGGGATCGAACTCCAAGCATTCCAGAGTCGCTGATATTGGCCTTGTACCGCTAATAATTCATCGTGGGTTCCCGACTCAACGATACGACCTTCATCCATGACGATAATTCGATCCGCGGACAGCACCTGGTTGAGCCGGTGCGCAACGATGATTCCGGTTCTACCTCGAAGTACTTGAGTAATGGCCTGATCCAGGACACCGGAGGAACGCACAATTGATTCCGCACCTGCCTCATCCAAAATGAGCACTTGCGGGTTGGCCAGATACGCTCGTGCCAACGCTATTTGTGCTGCTTGGACAGCACTGAGTTGATGCGCGCCATCTCCCACGAGGGTGTCGAGATTAGCAGGCAGTTCTACAACCCACGGTTGGGCTGCCACCGCAGTCACAGCCTCCCAGAGTTGTGCTTCAGTGGCATCGGGACAAGCCAGGGTGAGGTTCTCGGTCAGAGATCCGGTGAAAATATGGGTTTCTTGGGTTACCAACCCCACCGAGGTTGCTTGGGTCGATCCACCGGTCGCATCGTCACCCACCAGCACTTGCCCGCTTTCGGGTACTAGCAAGCCGGCGATCAGCAATGCCAACGTGGATTTCCCTGCGCCACTGGGGCCGACCAGAGCGACTTGTTCACCGGGTTGGATATCAAGATTAATATCGTGCAGCACGCGGGTGTGTTGACGGTCAAAATCTAGGTTACGGATTTGCACTTGCCCTGGCCGCACAACTGCGGAGGGCAATGACTGGACCGGTGCGACCTGATCGGGCATGTTGGCGAGTCCGGCTATGCGGGTGAGTGACGCCGCAGCGGATTGAATGTCATTGAGACTGTTGACAACCATGCTCATGGGGTTAAAAAGCCGGTGGAAGAGCAGTGCGGCAGTGGTGACGGCGCCAACGGTGGCAAAGTTGAAGTCGACCAGGAAGTAGCCGGTCAACAGAATCATGGCCAGGCCGGTGTATTCGGCCCAGTTTAACCATTTACTCCAGCTCGTTCGAAACCATAAAATACCTCGTGAGCTCAGCCTGGCGGTATTTGAGGAGTCATCAATTTGGGCAGCAAAGTGTTCCTGAGCTTGATAGGCGTCAACGGTGTCTGTCCCGCGCAGTGCCGCGATCACCGTTTCTGCGCGAACCGCAAAGAGTTGACGTTCTTGCGCAAAACGGGGTGTGGCACGTGGCAAGTACCAAAGCAGCGCGAAATAGTACACCGGGAGGGCGCATAGTCCGGCCAGCGCTAAGACCGGGTGCAAACCAATGAGGCCGCCTAGGGTCAGCACGATGGCCAGGACTGCGCTCACCAGCGGGCCCAGTAGCGGACCAAGTGTCCGGCCGATGACAGCAACATCGTCACTGATCCGGCTGACGACGTCCCCAATACCGGCTTGTTCGATCCGTTCGCCAGGTAATTGCAGGGTGCGTTCCAGGGCTTGTTCGCGCAGTCCGGCGAGAATATGCTGCCCGAGCCTGGCCACGGTTGCTGCCCCGGCACCAGCGGTCACCCCGCCAATGAGCATGGCAGCAAGCAGTGGTCCCACCCAGCTGAGCATGTTGATATTCGTTGCATCGGCTGTGATCTTGTCGATCAGGTGCCCGACGATACAGGGGGCGACCAGACCACTGGCGGCAGCCACCAGACTCAGCATGATCGCGCTGGACAGCAGCAGGCCGTGGCCGCGGACGCAGTTTCGCAGCAGGGCCAAGGTTTGACGGGCGGTGGCCAACGGCAACTGATGGCTGGTGGAATTCATGCGGTCACCCATTTTCGGTATTCGGTGACGGTTTGCAGCAGGTGCTGATGCGTCCCCGTGTGGGTTGGTTGCCCATGGTTAGCAAAGATGATGCGGTCGGTGACCGCTAGCAGTGCCGGCGAGTTCGTGATCACCACGGTGGTGCGTTGTGTTTGGGGCCCATGTCTGAACCGGGCTAATCGGGGTGCGATTTCGGCCTCGGTGGCAGAATCTAATCCGGTGGTGGGGTGGTCTAAGACCAGTACTGCTGGGTCAGCATATAATGCCCGTGCCAGCGCAAGGCGTTGGCGTTGGCCACCCGATAAGGTGGTGCCGCGGTCCCGGATGGGTGTGTGGATGCCATCGGGCAGGGCCGCAACGAATTCCAATGCGTGGGCCGCATGTAGGGCCTGCCGCATCCGGTCGTCATCGGATTGGAGCGGTGCGATAGCCCCCAGACGCAGGTTCTGGGCAACTGTGCCAGCAAACAGATCCACCTCGGCTGGTTCGGCGTGCACCCGGGCATCTTCTACCCGGTGCTCATAGTGCAGTGCTGTGCAGGCAGCCGCATCCCCGACCAGTCCAATGAACTCGCCGACTTGGACCCGGATGGCCGGGTTAGCCGTGGTGGACGATACCCCTTGCTGCGGGCTGTTGGCAGGGTTGGGGTCGAGATCGGATGGGGTGTGGCTGGCATCAATGATGCGTTGTAGACCCGCGTGGGTGGTGGCTCGCAGTTGGAGGAAATGTCCGATATGTGACAGGGGTTCGGTCATAAATTGTGCGGCACCCACGGCGGTCACAAAGCCGCCGATACTGATCTGGCCGTCCAGGGCAAATAGGCCTGCGGCAATCACGGCACTGACCATGACCACGTTGCCGGCCAGTGTACTGGCCCCCTGTTGGATAGCCTGGGCGTTACCGGCCCGAATGCCAGCGACGGCGGCCTGCTGGCTGCGCTGACGGTAGCGGTGGGCCGCTTCCCTGCCGGCGTTGAGGCCGTGGAGTATTCGCAATCCGCTCAGCGCATCGGTGGCCCATCCGGTAGCCTGCGCAAGGGAGTGTTGTTGGGCCGCAACCCGCCGGGTAATAAGTTTGGAGATGCGTTCCAGCACCAGCGTGGCGACCACGGCGATGACAATCAACATCATGCCAAGACCAACATTGACGTTTAAAAGCACAGTACAGGTCACTGCGAGCGCAGCACCGGCACCAAATAGTGCAGAGGAATAGTCAATGGTTTGGGACGCCAGATCGGCGTCCGAGGTGGCCAGCGATAACTGTTGGCCGCGAGTGAGTTTCGGGTTACCCCGTCCGGCGAGGAAGTGTTGTGAGAGTCGGCCGCGCATCCGGTGTGCTTCATTAATGGTACTGCCGAAACCGTATCGGGAAGCCCACCGCCAGCACAGGGTGAGTGCCAGAAACGTGAGTGTCAGCAGTGCCAGGTCTATCAGCAGCCACCACGGGTTCGCATCGGATATGGCGGTATCAATGGTCAGACCGATCAGCAGTGGGATGAGGGCTTCGCAGCTTTGATGCCCCATGATCAGCAGACTGGCGGCTATGTGGCGTGAGCGGTTGCGTTTTAGAATGTCTCGGACGGCACCCCGAATGGTGGGGGCAAGAACGACTTCTTGGCTCAATGTTCGGCTCGACCTCGTTTCCAATAGCCGCTGAAAGTAATCGCTTCTCTGGGTACGTGGTGGTCGTTGACCAACAGGCGTCGCAACTGTTTGACCACCCCGGATTCGCCGGCGATCCAGGCGTAGAACCCCGGCGTTGCAGGCTGCTGAGCCAAGGCCCACTCGTGGATATCGACAGCTAACTGACCATCAGCAGGAGTCACGCGGTGCATGTACTGGTTGGGTCCGGTCTGCTGTACGGTTTGGGCGTCCTGGACCATCTCCGATGCTAAAAAGACGTGGTATTGGGTTTCGGGTTGGCTTTTGGTCAGGATATTGCGGATGGCCGGGAATGCGGTTTCGTCTCCAACCAGCAGGATTCTCTTGGCGGCACCCGGGCGAAAGTCGATGCCGCCGGTGGAGTCTTCGGCCCGTGAGTCCGGGCCCACCACCAGTAGCCGGTCCCCCGGTGTGGCCTGTTGGGCCCATTGTGATGCTGGACCGCCAGGAGTATGCACCACGAAGTCGATGTCGATTTCTTCTTGTGCCGGTCGGATGCCGCTGGCGGTAAACGTGCGGATCGTGTTGCGCTGGTCAGCCGGTAACATCCGCCATTTGGCATACCACTGGTTGAGTCCCGGTGGTGGGTCATCCAGGATGCCGAAATCACCGTATCCGCCCTCGGGCAGTTCCAACACTATTTTCATGCGTTGGTCCAACCCGTGTGCCGCATAGTTGCGCAACTGGGGTCCAGCCAGGGTGATGCGAATGATATGCGGGCTTAACTGGGTGACGGCCTCCACGCAGGTGTGGAATACCGGGAAGGGGGTGTAGGTCATGCATCCTAAACTTTCGCATGCTGCGGACACCGGGTGTGTCCGCAGCTGAGTGGACTATGGCTAGTTGTTCTCGAGTTTGGCGACGACGTCTTCAAGTTCGGGCACAACCTGGTCCAGTGCAATGCTCAGGCTGGGCACGGTGCCGGCAGTGGTTCCTGCCATAATGTCACTTTCTGGGTCTACGATGATGGCACGACCATCTTTGACCACATCCAGTGAGTTGATCAGCGCATCATTTTCTAGGTCTTCGATGGGATAACCGATGGTGGTCAGCACGGCGATATCACTATCCATGGCTTCAACCTGTTCCACTGACACGGCCGCGAAGAAGCCATCCGGGCTGGGGAGTTCGGCGATCTCTGCGTCCAGTACGAAGCCGAGATCCCCGTAGAGGTCGAAGCGGGCATCACCGGGCAGGCTGGCACCGTAGGCATCACCGAATTTGGAGCCGGAGACCAGTTCGACGCCATCAAATTGGGGGTGTTCGTCTTTGATATCGGCAATCTTCTCGTCAAGTTCGGCAACCTGTGCTTCGCCCTCCTCGACTTTGCCGAGACCTTGGGCAATAGTACGGGTGTGGTCACGCCAGTTCACCGCATAATCCGGTGTGCCTTCGGTTGCTTGAATCGTTGGAGCAATTTCGCTGAGCCGTTCATAAGCTTGGTCATCGAATGCTGCCCGCACGTTGAGGATCACATCTGGGTCCAAGGACTGGATCTGCTCGTAGTTTAGTGATTCATCCCCGCGTTCAATCAATTCGACTTCGGTGTCACCGAAGTCATCGGCGATCCAGGAGCCCACCCCGTTGTTTTCTTCACCGTGGGACTGCCAGTCCAAAATTGCCACGGGTTTGACGCCGAGCGACAGCGCAACTTCACCGTCTGACCAGCCCAGGGCCACCACCCGTAATTCCTCACCATCTGCTGGTGCGGGCACATCAACGGTGCCGTATTTTGTTTCAACGCTGCCCAAAATGTTCTCTGAGCCGGGAGGTTCAGCGGCTGGGTCAGTAGTGTCGTTGCCAGAACAGCCGCTGAGCACGAGTGTCAGTGCCGCGGCGGTGGTCACCAGAAGTATTGCGGGGTTTTTGCGGGTGGACATAGACATGATGTTGTTCTCCTGAAGTTGTTGTTACCGGGTTAAAATATTGTCTGGGGTTAGCCTTGGACGGCACCGTGGGCTAGCGGAATGATCAGTGGGGTGCCCGATTCCGGATCTTCGACGATGCGACTGCGCACCCCGAACGTGGCTTCAATAAGTTCGGCTGTGACCGTTTCAGCTGGTGGCCCTTGTGCCAGGATGGTGCCGTCTTTGATGGCCACCAAATGGGTGCCATAGCGGGCGGCCTGATTCAGATCGTGCAGCACCGCCACCAGCGTGTGGCCGGTCTTATTGAGTGTGGTGCATAATTCCAGTACTTCGATTTGGTGGGCCAGATCCAAAAAGGTGGTCGGCTCATCCAGTAGCATCAACGGGGTGTCTTGGGCAAGGACCATGGCAATCCACACCCGCTGGCGTTGCCCGCCCGATAGCTGGTCCACCGCTGAGGTTGCCAATGCGGTGAGCCTGGTGTCTGCCAGTGCCTGCTGGACGGCGGCCTCATCAGTCTGGGTCCACTGTCGGAAGATACCCTGGTGTGGATGCCTGCCCCGAGATACCAGGTCAATGACGGTAATGGACTCCGGTGCCACCGCGCTTTGGGGCAGCAGCCCGATGCGGCGGGCCAGTTCCTTGGTGCGCATGGAGCTAATATCGGCACCATCCAGCAGCACCCGTCCCGATTGCGCCGGCAGCAGCCGTGCCATGGAACGCAGCAGGGTAGATTTACCCGAAGCGTTGGCACCCACGATGACGGTGAATGAGCCCGGCGGGATCTCCAGGGAGACGTTGTCAAGAATAGTGCGCTTATCGTAGCCGGCGTGTAAGCCCTGGGTGCTGAGTTGGTTCACAATACTGTTCATGCTCGATTCTTTCGGCTTTGGTTGATCAGCAGCCACACCAAGTAGCAGCCGCCGACCACGACGGTGACGGTACCCACCGGCAATTGGGTGGGAGCCACGATGGTGCGAGATATCAGGTCACTGGTCACCAGTAACAGTGCCCCCAGCATCGCACTTGCCGGCAAGGGAATTGTGCCGGTTTTGGTCATGCGGACGGCGATTTGTGGGGCCACCAAGGCGATAAATGCGATGGGTCCGGCAACCGATACCACCCCGGCGGTCAAAGCCACGGCTAACAGGATCATCCACCTGCGCAATCGGTCGACTTGTACGCCCCGGCTGATGGCCACATCATCACCAAAGGGCAGCATGCTGATGTCACCGGAAAGCCGGGCCAGAAACGGCAGACACACCAGTAGGACAACGGCTACCGTGAGCACATCTGCCCAGGTAGCGGTGTTGATCGATCCAGCACCCCAGATAGCCGCTGATACGGCACTTTCCAGTTTCGCCGTCAACAGCAGGTAGGTGTTTATTGAACCCAGCAGTGCGCTGATGCCAATGCCGATGACGATGAGTCGGAATCCGGTCAGGCCCTTGCGTAGCGCCAGCAGGTAGATCATAGCTGCGGTGAACAGCCCACCAAGCATGGCTCCCAGGACCGATCCGGTATGGGAGGTTTGGAAGACGAGCATACCGATCAGCGCACCGGTGTACGCCCCGGTGTTGAATCCGATGATATCGGGGCTGCCCAGGGGGTTGTTGGTGAGTGTTTGAAACAGTGCTCCGCTCAACGCCAAGGCGGCACCGCCCAGCAACGCCAGGGTGATGCGCGATAGACGCCAGTGGACCACCACCCGGTAGATGCCGTCATCTGCTTGTCCTCGCAGCGCTGCCAGGACGTCACTAAAGTTCAGGGTGGAGTCACCAATGGTCAGCGACCAGAATCCGACCGCCAGCGCTAGCACCGCCAGAGTAACCGTCACGGTCAGGCTGCGAAGATTAACACGTAGGGTGTGGCGACTGCCGGGGATTTTCAAGAATCGTGTGCTGGCTGGCCAAGATGCTGCAGTGAGTTGTTTCGTCGGAGTTTGCGTCACAGTGTTTTTGCCTCACTTCGGCGAACCAGCCAGATCAGTACCGGGGCGCCGACGAAGGCGACCACAACACCGGCGGGAAGTTCGTTACCCAGTAAGATCCGACCGACAATATCGGCGCTGAGCACCAGTGCCGGTGCGCTGATCACACTCACGGGGATGACCCAGCGCTGATCTGGGCCCACCACACTGCGCACCGCGTGGGGCACCATGAGCCCAATGAAGCTCAGCGGTCCGGCCGCCGCGGTAGCCGCCCCGCACAGCAGGGTGATTGCGACAAATCCCAGTGCCCGAATCCAGGCCACGTGGACTCCCAGGGAACGGGCGAGGTCTTCGCCCAGGGCCAGTGAATTGAGTTGTCGAGCCAGTCCCAGGGCAATGAGCAGTCCCAGGATAATAAATGGCAGCACGCCCTGGACCACGTCCATTTGACGGCCCTGCAGGGATCCGGCACTCCAGTAGCGGACTTTGTCAAAGACCTGTGGGTTGAGCAGCGTGATGCTAGAACTCATACCGGTCAGCACCGCCCCGAGGGCAACCCCGGTCAGGACCAGGTGCACCGGATTGCCGCCCTGTCTGCCGGTGGTGCCGATCAGAAACACGGCAACAGAAATGAGTAATGCGCCCAGCATCGCACACCACACTTGCCCGAACGTGGTGCTAATTCCCAGCAGACCGGCACCCAAAGTCACAAATAAATAGGCTCCGGCGTTGACACCCAAGATACCGGGGTCGGCCAGTGGGTTGCGGGTCATTGCCTGAATCAGGGCGCCGGCAGCTCCCAGGGCAGCACCCACCAGCACCGCCAGGATGGTGCGTGGGATGCGGTAATCACGCACGATGAGCAGGTTGGACTCGCTGCCGGTGCCGCGTAGCGCGGCCCAGGAGTCTGTCAGGCTCATCGCCCCAGATCCCACAAAGCAGCTGATCACACACAATATGGCCACCAGGAGTATGCCCAGGACTGCTGCACTGGTGCGTCCTGGGGCACCAATCCGTTGACGCAACGGTGCCACAGTATCCGGTGAGGCCGCGGCCCCTATGGTCGCAGCCATATGTCACTGCCTAACATCTGCCGTCAGCACTCCTAGGTAATACACGATTCGGCGGCCCTGATATTAAGCAAGGCTTACCTAAGTCATACTAGGACGGCGTGCAAGGTGACGCAATAAGCCGATTCAGACTATGAGTTGGCCAAATCGGACATCATGTTTTCGCGGAACCGACCGGGGGTTTCCCCCATGGTCTCCCGGAACGCGGCAATGAATGAGCCGGTGTCCAGATACCCCACCTCAGTGGCAACTTCGGCGACCGGGTAGCCCTCGGCCAGTAAGATCAGTGCGCGTTGCATGCGCAACCGGCGGCGCCACTCGGTGAAACTTTGACCTACCGATGCGGTAAATGCGCGTGCCAGTGTCCTGCTACTGGCGCCACCCAGTCGTGCCCAATCATCCAGGGTCCTGGTATCTGCCGGATTCTGGAACAGCGCCTCTGCAATGCTGACAAGACGACGATCGGCTGGGATGGGTAAGTCAATCAGCAGACTTGCCGGTTCAATCAGGTCAAAGACGACCCGTTCGGCGCGGCGGCGCGCCTCGGGGGCAAGATCCTGCCGCTCCAGGTGCAACAACAACTCGTGTAGCAGGGCACTGATCTTCAGGCAGGTCGGCTTGGTGGGCGAGAATGTTGAATGGTCGGTGGCAAAGAAACTGGCATGGAACTGTGTTCCTGTCGAGATACTGCCGGCATGCACTACCCCGGCGGGCATCCACAACCCCCACCCCTCGGGCACCGCCCAGATTCGCTGCTCCAGCACAATGGTCATAACCCCGTTCCGCACCCACGTCAGCTCATGCACCGGATGTGTATGCGGCTCCCAGGACACCGGGCGGTCTGGTTGATCCGACTCCGTTGCGATCACAAAATCGACGACGGCGGCTTCGGTAGCCGAGCCTTGCACTGACATCAGAGCCACTCCCCTAGTTTCATAGAATTTCGCGGACCCCGGCACATCTAGGATCCGACTGTCGGCCACGAATGAGGTTCAACAGTTGTCGACGTCGCACAGACTGGAGGTGTGTCACAAGACCTCCACCGGGAACGGACACGTTGGTTGACGGCGCGCGCAGCAACGACAAAGCAGAAATAATATCGGAGACCTCGGACACCACAAATTGCTGTACTTCATTACAGAATGGCATAAGTTTTTGGTCGTGAACCGAGCCATAGGTGGCACCCACCGCCGAGTCCAGCCATGTTGTGTTCAGTTGGGACATCGTGGTACTCGAATTCAATAATCTCAAGCTGTATACTACATCCAAACAAAAGCACATGAAAAATAAGGAATATCACAGTTGCCGCACATCAAGCCTCAACGTTGGACCACCGCACTGCGCCGCGTGCCAGAAATTGAGCAATGTAAGAGTTGACGACCGTGGATTTACCGGCCTGGGCGATACCACCGATTTGGACGTGTTGGTGAGCTGAGATGTCGATGATCTGCTCGGTATGCTTCTTGCCGGGCTCGGGCAATGCGATGCCGATAGGAATGTGGAAGTGATCTTTTTTCTCAGGGTTGAACGGTTCGACTTTGGACGGCAACGGCGTGGAATACACCGCTTCAAAGGTCGGCAGTTTTGCCGGGATAATGGAACCAGTTCGTGCCCGAGTATCCGTTTCAAAGTACCAACCAGGCTGACCGATAATCGTCTCGGTCACCTCGGTGAGCGCCTTGTCGTGTGCTGATGGTCGGTAGGTTGCCGGCACGGTGAAATCAAAGCCACCTTTCGACCGTGAAGTCACCTGAATGTCCCACGCTTCGCAACGCAACGCGGTGGACAAGGCGTCTCGTGCAAGTACGATACTTTCGTCGAGTTTTGACAAGATGGCACGACGACGGTGCGGCTCGAAAGTGGTCATGACATAGCCTGGGTAAGCATCGGCAAAGGCAAGCGCACGCTTCTTGCCATCCCGCTCGGTGGTGCCGGTTGGTAACGGCACTTCAATAGATGCCTTACCGGTGTGCGAGGCGATGGCGGATCGGTTTTCGCGGCGCAACACAACTTTGCCGGTCGCGGGTTCAAAGTTTTCCATTTCAAACCCGTCACCGTGCTCTGCTGCGACCGCTTTGACGACCTTGTCGATGTGGCGCTGATTTTCAGAATCGAATGCGTGGCCTACATTGACGGTAATTCGGTCGATGCCGATAGCGATGACGCTCACCTCTGCTGATACTCTGGCTGACGAAAGCCTTCTGACTTATGTACTCACCTGTGCATCATGCAGGGCTTTTATTCTTCAGTCTTCCCGAACCGTTCTAAAGAGTTGGCATGATCGATGACCGGTGACTGCTCTTGATCCCAATAGTGACGACGGGTGACCTCTGGAGTGGAATGTCCGCCTTGTTTGGAAGCAGATTCGATGCCGTGTGTTTCGGCGATCTGAGACAGGACCGTTTTTCGAGAAGTGTGGAATTTCAGTCGTTGCGGGACATCAATGCCCAAGTCTTTTCTGGCACGTTCAAATGCTCGCTCTGCTGTCCCATAAAGACTTCTCACATGGAATGGATTGCCGGCGTTATTGAAAAATACAAGACCGGTGGCGTTTTGAGGCATCCGTCGTTTCAGAATCTCTATGCCGAATTGAGGCAGTGTGAGTTTCTTGGTTTTACCACCTTTAGGCGATCCGATCACATTGGTCTTCTTGTCTCTGGTGAGCACAGCCAGCTGGATATGAACCCATCCTTGTGTTTCGGGTCCCTCTGGTAGGTGCACGTCTTCCCACGTCATTCCTAGCACCTCTGAGATGCGGCACCCTGTGGCCAGCGACATGTCGTAAATGTCGAGGATGCATTGGTTTGAGTTCGGAACATTTTCCATCCAGTGTCGAAGTGCGGTGCGGATGTTTTCGATTTGTTCGTCACTCCATGACACAGGCTTGGGAGCTCTGTAGCCGACTTGCGGGATGCTTCGTGCAACGTTATGTCGAACGATCCCATTCTGGATAGCAAAGTCAAAGAACTTGACGAGTAAACTGCGACATTCGTGGGCGGTTCCAAGCAGACCGCCATCAGGTTTGACTATGTTTTGCAATGCTTGGTGAAGTGAACCCGCGGTGCATTCTTCTAAAGTCATATCGCCACATTGCGGACTCAGATGGTTCCTGTACCGGCTTTCCAAATCTCGAATAGTTCGAGGCAATGGCCGGCGTGGTGAGTGATCGTTACGCACAGAGTCAAAGTATCGCTGAGCTAAAGCGTCAAAGGTTACAACGGTAGACGCTTCTTCTCGGGTGATAATTTTTTCGGATAAATTGTGCCATTTAGTTTTCAGCGCGCTCGTTGCAGCTGCTTTAGTCGTGGCACGAGCTGTCAGATTACGCCGTTCACCCCAGGAGTCTCGATACAGGCATCTTGCGACCCATTTTTTCGGCCCCTCCTGTCGGTGACCGATTTCCCCACGTTCCCCAATGCGAAGTCGTTGCCTGGCCATATGCCCCGGTTGCTCCTATAAGATCAAAATACAGCTGATTTGCAATAGAAGAGTGTCCGGGGATTTTTGGACGAGGGGCAGAGGAAATGTTGAACCAAAAGTGTTCGTAAAGTGTTCATGTGCTTTTTCGACATTTTGGTTCGTGTAGAACAGGGCCAAAGATAACCCATGAATTTCAGACAAATCATCAGATCGGCTAACTAGTAAGACCGCACCAGCAAGCCGATCTGATGGACATCTTCACCTGAATGACTGAAGTGAAATTCGCGCTTCACTTCACCTATGTTCAGCGAATATTCTGCGAGAAAACCCGGTCATAAAGTTCACGTTTACCAAATGACATGGGGTTCCTACTTCGTTGTTATCTCGCGTCAACCCAAGCATACTCGCCTGGTATTGCGCCGTTTTCCATTTCAATAGTACCCTGTGCTGCATTCGATTTCCCTTTGCTTAACTTTCAAAAGTCAACGTAAAGTCAACGTTAAAGTGTCCGCTTTCCCCCTGTGACACTATTAGGAACTCTACTTCCTTCTGTTGATCCACTCTGCAAACCTCGCCGGACACTATCTGTGTATGACTCAGCAGCAGGAAAAGATCGTTGACCGAAAAGACCTCCCCCGATTGATGACTCGACAGGAGGTTGCAGAATATCTGAACATCTCCCCCAAGACCCTGAGTAACTGGCGCTCCAAAGGTGGAGGTCCAACGCCAGTGCATTCTGGAAGCAGGGCGCGAATGTATTTGCCCGAAGACGTCTTAGAGTGGGTGCGCAGTAAGCGGGTTTAGGGTATAACAACATCAACTGTGGTGCTGACATGGAAAATCCCTATACCTATTTACTTAGAGGCTGTTTTGCACCACCTCTACGCCGCCACATCTGACATCTGAAATCCTCTACTCTTGCAAAGAAAACCCTGGCCTATTAGAGGAAAGGAAGTATCAGCTATGAGCGATACCACCACTGTGACCGCTATGACCAAGCACGATCTGCCCACCTTGATGACGAGAGATGATGCCGCCGAGCTTTTGGGGGTCAGCCCTCGGACTCTGAGCAACTGGAACTCCGCTGGCCGTGGCCCACGACCTGTCAAATATGGTGCTCAATCGGTGATGTATCTCCCCGAAGACATCCAAGCGTGGATTGCATCGGAGCGAGCCGCCTCATAGGGCGAACGACGCCTACTGTCCTGCCGTCCTGAAGAGACACAACAGCCCGGAAACCGTCGCGGTCACCGGGCTGTTTGACGAATCGAGGCAGATCCTACTGGAAGCCACCCTCGGTGAAGTTCGAGATAACCCAGTCCTTACCGTCGCGTTCAACATGGAAGACCCACTGGCGTTCATCATCTCTCATGGTCCATCCGTCTTCGGAGACCCAGGTGGGTTGGGTGATGACCCGCATTTCAGCAAAGTCGCCCTCATCGTAGATGTCGGTAATCACAGACCAGGGTTGTGTGGCACCATCGTGTTCAAAAGATTTCAGCCACCCATAGCTGTGAGTGGGATTTTGTGGCGGAGTGAAATATTCATCGAAGTCGTCCACGAACAAGTTCAGTGCGCGGCGATACCCGTCAGTCTCTGAGAAGTCCTCGTTGGCAATCCAGGTGGTCATAATGTTGGCCGCGGTCAACACCAGCTGCTGAGGGTCCATGTCCTTGGGGGTGACGCTCTCTAGAGCATAGACCTCTTCATTGGTTGGTCGTGTCACCTCATCAAGCGCCGGAGGTCGCTGGTCTCCGGTTTGCCATGCCAGGGTTTCAACACCTGGTAGTGGTTCCTGGTAGTCGTCGTGCAAGGCATCGTCTTCAGATTCATCTGATGGCTCGTCATCTTGCTCATCGGACTGCTGTGGTGTCCCCTCGGCTGGGAAGGGGTCGAAGCCGATATTTTGCGGCTGCTTTCCACCAGCGGCATCGTGGTCGTCATGGGTGGAGCAGCCGATCAATCCTATGGATGCAGCCAGGACAAAGGCGATGGTTGAGGTGATAACTCGTGGTTGTTTCATATCTGTATTGCTTCCTGAGCTGTTTGACGGCCCACGATCAAGCGGCATGGCTTTCACTTATACGAATATATCCCGGAATCTCACTAGATGTGTGAACAGTGACACTGTAGGCCGAGACATTGGTGTAGTTGTAGTGCTCAACGGTGACCTGATCGCCATTGACTTCTGCGACGAATCCGACGTGGCCGTAGCCACCGCCAACATCGTTGTACCCCCACCATGCGATGTCGCCTGGTTGCGGGGTTTTGGTGAACTCCATGCCATCGACCTGGGTGAGAATATCAACCCATGAACCTGCACCTCGTTGACCAGAACCATAGCTAACACCTAGCTTGGCGAAGGTGAATGGTGGCTGCTGACCGGAATCAGGGGTCCACCCCATGGCCTGATTGACTCGCCACATGACAAAGTCGGTGCACTCCCGCTGAGTGTGCCCAAAGGTGGTACGGGCAAAGCCCCAGCCCTTGACGCCCACCGGTTCGCGGTACGGATAGTCATCGGCCCCGATACCTTCCACAGTTAGGCCGCTGGAAAAGGCCGCACAGTTGACTGAAAAGCCCGTGGCGTCAACGCCGTTGAGAATCTTTTCCACATAGTTCTGAGTCTCACGGAACGGCGGTACTCCACCATATTTCTGCACGTTCCCAGGACCGGCATTATAGGCAGCTAACGCCAGTTTGATTTGTTCCTTAGTATCCCCTCCGGCCATGTCCTCCACAAATTCCATCATTTCCTTCATGTATCGACCCTGAGCTGGAATCGCATCATTGGGGTTGTATGCATCTCCCCAATTGCCGTATGCAGCCCAAGTATCAGGCATGATCTGGGCGATACCCATTGCACCTGCCGGCGAAGTGACCGTTGGGTCAAATCCTGACTCGTGGAACAGCTGGGCGGACAAAATCTCTGATGAGACGCCCGAGGTGGCAGCAGCTTGCAGGATCAGCGGCTGGTATTGCGCCGGTGCCGAGATGTCCGTTGCCGGTGCTGTATCTTCTGATGCGGTATTGACGACCGGGGTGCAGACTTGCTCCTCTTTGCTGACCTTCCAGTCACGTGCCCGATCCACGATGCTTGGGGCGTTGTCCTCAGCGTCTTCAATAGACAGGGCTTCAACAGCTTCCACCCACGTGTCGATGACCTGCTGGCGCACTTCTTCTTGTCCGTCGATGGGCTGGCGACCACCGGAGACAACTGACAGGGTGTAGCCTTGTGCTAAATCAGCGGATGCTCCGGGACCAAAGTGTTCGTCTTTGGCATCCAGGATTAGATCGCCAATATATCTAGCCTCATCCTCAACACTCCACTGACCATTTTCCAGTTCGATACCTGACGATGCCAAGTAGTCTTTGGCCTCATCAGTCAAGCCGAACCAGCTGGTGGGATCGCCGTCGTCGGCACCTTCGTATTCAGCCAAAATCGACGACAGGATATAGAAGTCAGCACCGGTAGTTTCGGCAACACGCTGCATCATCCGTTCAGAGGAATCCGCGCCATCGTAGTCATCACTGACCACCTCAGCGGTTGACTGACCAACAGACGCTCGTGCAGCAGACTCCTGGGCAGAATCGGTGTCTCCGGCCAACAAACTCATCAGCATCATGCCAAGCAGCGAAATACCGATGCTAACGATCAACAGGATGCCGGTAATGACAACCCAAAAGGATTTGGTTTTCAGCAGGCTGGTAACTGCCCCGGTTGCGGCGCCGTGTAATCCGCCTTTGACAGCACCTTTGATCGCACCCTTGGCGACTTTTGCGCCATCACGACTAACCTGTTTTGCTGTTCGTTTGGCTGCATTATCTTCTTCGCTGGATTCAAGACTGTTGGAAAGCTTTGTGACAGCACCACTGATTGCTTTACCAGCAGGAGTGACACTGGCAACACCAGACACACCGGCAAGCGTGGCATCCTCTAGGCCTTGTGATGAGAGGCTGTCAGCTGAGTCGGATTTTGCCATATTCACGGACCGAGCGGCCTGAGCTATGCGCGATGATTTTTTCTGTTTCGCCCCCTGAGTAGCGGACTGGCGATTGGTAGCTTGTTGAACGGCGCCCGGTGCATCATTGTCATCACCAGCAGACAGGTTACCTGCGCTGTCGACGTCTTGTTGGGGCAGCTTGCTCTTAGCGTTGGGCACCACCGGCTGAGGTCGGCGGGGCGTGTTGTCGTTGGGCTGACCCACTGATGGCTGGCTGCGTCGATGCGAGCTGGTATGTAGCCCAATTTGTGGTTCAGCCGGCTGTTGAGAGCTTTGAGGTGTTGTCGAGGCGTTGTCGCGCGCCGTCTTACTGTGCAACGGTTGTGACGACATCGATTCTTCGCCACTGGACTTCGACGATTTCGTCATGCAGGCTCTCCAAGCTGTTGAAGGATAGTTAGTACCTGCACTGGAAGTGTCCGGGGTCAAATCTATGCTCTGCCGGACACTGTCTGGGTATGACTTCAACAACCTATGTGCCACTTCACGTCCACACCGAGCACTCAGAGCTTGATGGATTGGCGCGACTCGACGGCCTGACCAAGGCGGTGTCTGATGCCGGCATGTCAGCCTGTGCTATCACCGACCATGGCTCCCTGGCGGGGCTGTGGGCCTTTGCACGAAGTGCCCAGCGGTACAACATCAAACCCATTCCGGGAATTGAAGCATACTTAGCCTTGATCCACCGATGAATAATGTGGTGGTGTCGGCGTTTTAACGTAGAG
>NZ_JAKDKW010000106.1 GCF_030453185.1 Yaniella sp.
CGCAGTGGTTTCTTGATGCCGCACGAGATATTCCCAACGAGGTCTTGGCATTAGAATCCACTATGTTGAAGCTCGGTTACAGCACTCAAGCTCGGTCTCACGGTGAAGAAGCAATCTTCTACGCTGAAGATATTCCGATCTATGACGATGCGCAGCTCAATGTCACATCGACCCGCCGCAATGCCCGACGTCTTGCAAGAGCTTGCCCTCCGGACGATACCGCGGCCATGTCTCTTGAATCGTTAGACCATTATTTTACGGTTTCGGCTTTTGAACAGCACGCTGAACCCATCGCTGGCGCCGGCTATGACGTCTTTTCTGCCACACTCGGCCCACTGGCAGTACTCGTAGCAGCCGCTCAGCGCGCCAACGGGTATGGCACTTTCATGCTGGCGCGCGTGGCCGAAGAATGTATGTTCGACGGGCTCATCCCCCAGTGGGTAATACCATTCGGGGATGAGATAGGCGAAAGAATGGCCGCAGACGTTGGTTTTGTGCTGTCTGGCTTTCGGACCAGCGTGACGCTTATTTAGCGACGTCGTAGGTCTGTGAGACCTTGGACGCGTCCGACAACCTTGCCGGCACTGGGTGAGGTGAGAATTTCCTGAGCCGCTGCGGTGAAGTTGGGCTGCTCGTCTTCGGCAGCATCTTCCGGGGGTACTTCACGAATGATCAGCTGGGCATCCGGTTTGGTGTTGCGCCGAATCATGGCGGTTCCGATGGCACCCATTTCATGGTGCATGGCCACTGATTTGAGTGTTCCGATAGAACGAGCCGAGGCCATCGCCGCTTCATCATCAGCGTCGGGGCGCACGATGATCTCAGCCCCGACCTCGGGTAGGCCGTGGACGGATCCGTCAATCATCAGACCGACGAGCCGACGTGGTGGATGCCCCAAGTTGTGGACTCGTGCGACAGTTTCTTGCCCCTTATAGCAACCCTTTTCCAGGTGAACGGCGGTACGAAGCCAGTCCAGTTCATGAGGTATGGAGCGTTCGTCGGTATCGAAGAGTTGGCGTGGCCGACCTGCTGCAACTCGCAGCGCTTCGGAGGCCATGGTCCCGGCAATGCGGAAATTTTCTGGAAGACCGTTGATGGTCTCTACTAACTTGTCCGCTTCGATGATGTATAGGCGCCAGGCGTAGTCCTCATGCACCGCCGGATGATCCGCTGGCGCTTCGGTATAGGCAAAGCCACCGGGAGAAATACCTGGCCATGGGTCAACCCAGACAGGATCCGATAAGCCCGGCACCTCGTCAGTCGCGCCAAGAAGCGCCAGTTCGCCGGTACGATCGGTCACTTCGACTCTGGAGGCAAACTGCATACGGGTGAGCCAATCGACCAGTGTGGCATTCATGGTCGGCTCAGTCAGCAGGTAGGTTGTTTCGCCATCTTCGTAAATTTTGGTGGCAATCTCAATGCGACCGCGCAGGTCCAAAAAGAGGGCTTCGCTGCTAAACGGCGCTTGCAGGCCTTGTGTCTGTTGCGTGGTCAGGGTTTGCAACCACGACAGACGGTCAGAACCAGTAACGGTGACGATGCCGTAGTGCGAGAGATCAACTACTGCTTTACCGTTGGCTAGGGCCCGTTGTTCTTGAACCGGGTGGCCGTAGTGGCCTGCCACGTATTGATCGTAAGAGTTTGCTGCAACTGCACCGTGAATGGAATTTTCACCAGCCAGCAGCGGTGAGGTTTCAGGAGTGTATTCGATGTGCGTTACGTCAAGCATAAAAACTCAGGTTTCTTGTTTGCCGGGCAAATGAGGTTTGCCCGGTGGGAGGCGGCCATCATTTTCAGATGGCATTTTGTCTAAGATCCCGGAGGCGTGTGGTTTGGGCTCTTCACCTTCGGCGGTGACCACGTCCCAGCGCCAGAACATTTGTCCGTTAACCAACCCGTAGATTCGGTTGGCAGAGTGGTACTGACCGCTCAGGGTCCCCTGCAGAACGGCGTCGGCCTGCAGTTGGATCTGTGGACCGCGCACTATCCCGTAGTACAGCTCAGACATGGAGCCCGGGTGAGTAATGGTGGCGGTGATGGGAAAATCTGTTTCGTTCTTACGTAGCTGTTCGACATCTTCGGCAGAACGGTACGCCGGCACAACTTCAGCCGGCGACATGCCTGGACCGACGTCGGAGGTATGGCGATTTCTATCAATCGCCCAATACCCGGATTCGAAGGTCAGCGGGCGGATCAGGGTGCCGTCTTCTTCGGAAAGCCAGGTTTCGGCGCGGTACTGCAGAAACGGTAGTCCGGTTTCTGCAATATCAACGCGCTGGTAGAAGATCTCTGTGCCCTCTTCACCAGCACCAAGGCGGCCTTGTCCTTCCCAGGAGCCGATTAACCAGGAAAGTGGTGCCAGTTCCGGGAGGAGATCGTATGGAAGTTCAGTAGCCACCGGAGTATTTAGCGCTGACCTTTGTAGAGGTTCCGGATGACCAGCAATGCGAACAGGGCCATGCCGACGCCGGCCAGGCCAACGAGGGCAGTAAAGAAGATTTCTAAAGCTACAACAGACATGGCACTTAGTTTACTCACAAAGTTCAGTACTGACGAGTCAGTGTCGCGGATTATTACCAGGGTAGAACGTGAATGACGAAGTAGCTGACCATTCCTGTGACAATTGTGGTTCCCGATCCCACGGCGACCGCACTAACCGGGTGTTGCCGTGCGGCGGCGGGTAGTTCACGGCTATCGGCAAAACTCTCGGTCAAGGCAACAATTAATGCGGCGACAATACCGGCCAGAACGGCGGGCACCGACAGTGGGCCTGGACGGAGAAACTGCAGAGCCACCGCAACGAGGGTTCCGGCCACCACGATGGCAACCATGCGCGTACGCAGCCGACTCTTCAGTAGGGTTGCCAGGCTGGCGGCCGCAAGAGCAGCAAGGATCGTGAGCATCAGCCAGGTGACCCCCGTGATCCTTTCCACCCCTAACATGCCGTTCGCGACTTCATGTTTATTGCGCAGCAAGAGGGTCCAGCCTGCAGCGGTCGCTACAATGACTGATCCCACCGAAAACATGGCGGTGGTCATAAAGCGGTGCACCCCACCGGGCAAAGTGAACGTCTGGATGACAAACATTGCCAAAATCCCCAATGCGGCCGCACCGCCGACCGGAGCCAACCACAGTTCCGTGGGTGCCGATGAAAACTGTGCGTGCGCAGGCAACAGTGACACCACCCAGACGGAAGCCAAACCGGTTGCTCCCAGCACCGCCGACACTCCCCAACGTGGGGCGGCCGTGATCAGAACTGGCCATGTCAGCGCGAAGGCAACGACGAGCGCGGACATGACTACGGGCCCGGTCAGGGCGGGCAGGCTGGGTAAAAACGCGGTCAACACTGCCAATACTGTGGCTGCAGCAACCGCGGTGAAAGCTGAGATTGTTCTACGCACCCCTCTATCATGTCATGTTGGACTGCCGGATCCAGGTTGGCAGACCATTCCGTCCCGAGATTTGACCGGAACCGTTATTGTGGGGGCATGACTCATTTGCGTGTGCTTGCTCCTTCCGAAACCGTCAGTCAGCTTTCTCAGCTTCGCAAACTTGCCGATTCCGCAGCTGTGGTCGACCAGAATGAACCTTTTGGGGATCAAACTTGGGTTGAGCTCCACACCGGGAACGCTTGGCTGATTACCACCGGCGAAGAAGCACTAACCGGCGCGTCGGCCGTCGTCATTCCAAGAAACCCCGAACAACCTGTGTTGATTGAACTTGTGGTTACTCCCGAGTCACGCGGTAACGGCTTGGGCCGCGCACTCGTCGATGCAACGCAAGAGCTGGTCACTGAGCATGCTCCAGATATACAGACCACGACCGCCTGGACGCACGGCGATCATCCTGCTGCGCGCGGGCTCGCCGCTTCTGCAGGGTTAGAACCGGCCCGCATCTTGTATCGCATGGCGCTAGAAATTGACCGTGAGTCCTTCGGCGAAGTCGACCTCGCCGACACCTACACAATTCGCACGTTCGTCCCCGGCGACGATGACGCCGAGTGGTTATCGCTCAACGCGACGGCATTTGCTGACCACCCTGAGCAAGGTCAACTGACCCAGGCGGACTTAGATGCACGCAAAGCCGAGGACTGGTTTGATCCGGCAGGGTTCTTTGTAGCCGAAAATACAGCTGGCACCCTGGTGGGTTTCCACTGGACCAAAACCCCGGTGGGTTCTGCAGCCGGTGAAGTCTATGCGGTGGGGGTTCACCCCAGCACCCAGGGCAGCGGTCTTGGCAAGGCACTAACCATTCACGGCATGAATCACCTGGCATCGGCCGGGCTGGAGAAAATCGTGCTCTATGTGGACGATGAGAATCGACCTGCAGTGAACCTGTATAATTCCCTGGGCTTCGGTATCGAAAACACCGATGTCATGTTTTCCTCGGACAGCTAGGAACGTACATGCGCCCGGCAAAACGCATTGGCAAACTCACCACCGCACGAGTCACCGCGGTCACCAACGATCAGGGCACCAACGCCAAAATCGTAGCGGCAGGGACCGTTCCGTGGCGTATCAAATCTGGTCAGCTTCAAGTGCTGCTCATTCATCGACCCCAATACGACGATTGGTCTTGGCCTAAAGGTCGCTTAGATCCTCATGAGACATTGCCCGAAACCGCTTGGCGCGAGACCAAAGAAGAAGTTGGTTTACGACTCACCCTCGGCATCCCGCTGGGTGTGATTCGCTACAAGACCTCTAATGGCAATAACCGCAAAGAAGTCTGGTATTGGGCGGCTCGGGTCATAGACCAACGCCCGAAACCGGATGCCAACGAAGTCGACGAAACCCGCTGGGCAAGTGTTGAAGAAGCTACAAAACTTCTCACGAAGAAACTGGATAAGAAACCTCTTAAAGTGCTAGCCGAAGCGTACGAAGCGCATCACCTAGCCACCATCCCATTCATTGTGCTGCGACAGGCCAAAGCCATCCCAGCAGAATCCTGGACCAAAGACGAAGTCGACCGCCCGCTGGCTGATTCCGGGTATACGCAAGCAAAGGCCGTTGCGAAGCTACTGCGCGGTTGGGCACCCACACGAATCGTGACGTCAAAATATACGCGCTCCTTGGAGACCATCGCTCCATTCGTCAAGAAATATGGTGGTGCAGTTCGCAACAAGAAATGGGTAAATCTCCGAACGGTCAAGGCCCACCCAAATTTTATGGCAAAACGTTTGCGAACAGAGTTCAAACGACACGAACCTACGCTCGTGTGCGCCCAGCCGTCGGTCACCAAGCGGATCCTCAAGGAGATCAAATCGTGGGTCCGCGAAGACCGTCACGCCGTAGTGAACCCCAAACACGTGTACACGGAGAAAAAATCGAACCTCTCCCCTGGTTCCATTCTGGTGGTCCATCGTGCCACCCACCTTTCAGGGAAGATTGTGTCTGTGGAACGCTACGAGCCCTACGTAAACTAAGGCAACGTGTGGTTCCTATCTCGCCCCCTGTCGGATTGGTAGGGTGAGATTATGACTACATCGCCGGGCTGGCAGCCAGACAAGATCGTGCACGAAAACCTTCGACTCGTGGACGCTTCTGCTAAAGATCGGTTCGAACTGTACCAAGACCATCCAGACTCCGGTGAAACCTCATTCATCGGCTTTATCGGTTACCGGATGGCGGAAGATGCACCAAACGCTTATGTGCTGCAACACACCATTGTTGCTGAAGAATACGGCCGGCAAGGATACGCACGCGCCCTGGCCACGCTGGTACTGGAACAGCTTAAGAAACAGGAACAAACATTCACCCATCAGTGTTCCTACATTGAGGGCTACTTGCGCCGGTACCCCGAGTACCTGGACCTCCTTGCCGATTCGAGCACGAACCCATAACCTCAACGTCCGACCACGAAATGATAGGTATGTATAACAACACCACCGGCATTGACACCCCCTATGAGCAGCTGTTGGCAGACGTTTTAGAAAACGGCGTCTTGACGGGCGATCGCACGGGCACAGGCACTTACTCCGTATTCGGTCGCCAAATGCGCTTTGACCTCGCAGAGTATTTTCCGCTGATCACTACCAAGCGC
>NZ_JAKDKW010000042.1 GCF_030453185.1 Yaniella sp.
CGCGGAGGTCAGCTAGACAGAAGGGTGTTGTTCGTTCGCCGTCGTCACCATGGTGGTCTTACGACGTCGTCCCAAGAACCAACGCACCAGTGGCAGTGCCACGATGACGAGCAGTACGGCGATCCAGATGCCGGCGGCGATGGGTTGGGTGATGAAGTAGCTGAGGTCGCCGTTGGCGGCGGTCAGACCCTGGCGGAAGTGGCGCTCAACGAGCGGACCGATCAGTGCGCCCAGGAGAACGGGCACCAGTTGGAAGTTATAGCGGACCATGAAGAATCCAATGACCGCCAGTGCGGCGGCGACGGCGAGGTCGAACCAGCTCAGTCTGAAGGTGTAAACGCCTGCCCAGCACAGCGCGACGACGGATGGCAGCAGCGCCCAATTGGGTACTCGGAGGACGGCGACCCATACGCGAATAAGGTTCACGTTGAGCAGCAGCAGCATCACGTTACCGATCAGCAGTGAGGCGATGAGTCCCCAGAACAGATCCGGGTTGGTGGTGACCAGTTGTGGGCCGGGTTGAATGCCGTGCACCTGCATAGCCACGAGCATCACGGCCAGTGTTGCGGAAAACGGCAGGCCGAGCGCGAGCAGTGGGATCATGGACGACGTCGCGGCCGCGTTGTTGGCAGATTCGGGACCGGCGAGTCCGGAGACGGCCCCTTTGCCAAACTTGTGCCGGTCGCGGCCGACCATCGATTCGGTGCGGTAACTGAGCAGTGTGGCCAGTGAAATACTAGGACCGGGCAGCAGGCCGAGTCCAAAGCCGATGCCACTGCCTCGGAACCAGCTCCCCACTGAGTTGCGCATATCGGATTTGGTGGGGATCAGTTGGCGCCACCCCATGGAGCCGACGTACGGCGTCGAACCTTTTTGGATGATGATACGCAGGATTTCGGTGAGGCCGAAGAGCCCGACGGCCAGCGCCACAATGCTGACGCCCTGGTACGCTTCGCGCACGCCGAAGGTAAATCGGGCGTCGCCGCTGATGGCGTCTTCACCGAGCACGCCCAGAAGGAGACCGAAGGCTAACGGAAGGAGACCGGCGGTGAACGAACCACCCATGATGCGGGCCAGCACGAGAAGCCCACCGAGGGTGAGTGCAAAGTATTCGGCCGAACCAAACACGATGGCAACTTGGGCGACGGGTGCGGCGACCATACTGAGCACGATCACACTGCCGGTGCCGCCAATGAATGAGGCAATGGCGGTGATTCCGAGTGCGGGGCCGGCGCGTCCTGATTGCGCCAGCGGATACCCTTCGAAGGCGGACACCACTGAGGGCGCATCACCGGGAATGTTGAGCAGTACCGACGTCGTCGATCCGCCGTACATGATGCCGTAGAACATGCCGGCGATGACGATCATGCCGGTCAGCGGGTCGAAGACATAGGTCAGTGGCAGCAGGATGGCGGCGCCAGAAACCGGGCCGATGCCGGGCACCAGGCCCATGACGGTGCCCAAAAGCGCGCCGACCAGGGCTGCGATCAGGTGTTCAACGGTGAAGGCAACGCTGAGTCCGTAGAGTAGTCCGTCCCAGGGGTTCATGGCAGCGCGATTCCCAACAGGTGTTCAAAAACAAACCAGATGCCAAAGGTCACCAGGGTCATGGTGACCGGGATTTTCCAGTGGAATTTCCCTTCGATCAGGATGGCCAGCCCGGTGGTTCCGATCAGTGCGACCGGCAGAAATCCCAGCACCGGCAGCAGGCCGGCTCCCCCGAGGATCATGCCGACGGCGATGCCGAATCGGCGCCAGGCGATGGGCTCGTAGCCGAACGTGGCACCGCGAGCTTCGATTAGCGCGATGACGGAGGCCACGGCCATGAGGGCGGCGACCAGCAGCGGGAAGAATGCCGATCCGGGGCGGTCAAGTGTGCCCAGCGGATAGTTGTTCCACGCAATCCACGCGGTTGCCGCCGCGACGACGAGTCCGATGACGCCGGCGATCCGCCAAGCCAGGGTGGCCGAGCGTTGTTCAACCGGCTCGTCGGCGGCAGCTGGGTCGGACGGTGCCACGTCATCGGGTGTAGTCATGGCAGGAGTTTAGGGTTCGAGAACTTCGTATTCAGTGATGAGGGTGTCGATTTCGTCCTGGGTGTCGGCGTGGTTGAGTCCCGAGTCAGACAGTCCGACGCTTTCCAGGGTTTCGGCCCATTCGTCCGAGGCGACGAGCTCTTCGAGCGCGGTGACCATTTCGTCGCGCAGTTGTTCGTCGAGACCATCGGGGCTGACCACGTAGAAGCTGGTGCCCATGGGGACGTCCAAACCGAATTCATCAATGGTGGGGGCGTCCGGGTTTTCGGGTTCGGTCTCCTCAGCCAAAATGCTGAGGATTTCGACGTCGCCGGCGTTGATTTGGCCCTGGACACCGGCGGTTGTGGAGACCTGGGCGTCGACTTCGCCGCGCATAACGGCCAGAATGCCTTCGCCCGCGCCGTCAGTGTAGGGCACGCTGCGCAGGTTCCAGTCGTTTTGTTCGTTCAACAGCTGGACGGTCAGGTCGGTTTGGGCGCCTTCACCGGTGACGGCGATCGACAGCTCTTCGCCCGAGTCGGCGGCTTCAACAAAGTCGTCCATGCTCGCGAAGTCGCCGTCGGAGGCAACCATCAGGGAGAACGCAGATTCGGCAACTTTGACCAGGGGTTCGTAGCCTTCGGTTTGGCTATATTCCAAGCCGTCTTCAACCAGGGGCTGCCACAGCAGACCGTTCGAAGTAGCCAGGCCCAGCGTGGTGCCATCAGCTTGGGCGCTCAGGGCCTCATTCATGGCGATTGTGCTGGCCCCACCCGTGCGGTTGGTAGCGGTGACGTTGATCCCGTGTTCGGATTGCAGCTGATCTCCGACGCCGCGGCCCAACAGGTCGGGGGTACCGCCAGCACCGAAACCGATGAGCATTTCGAGGTTTTCATCCGGCCAGGCGGCGTCGTCGTCAGAGCCACCACAGGCGGTGAGTGTTAGCGCTAGCGCCGCCGCAGCGCCGGTAGCGCGCAGGATGGATGTCAGCTTCATGGAACCTCCGGTGTGAGAGATAGGGCAACCGCTCACCCTAATACGGACGCATGCTGCCAACGATCGGCACCGCAACTCAAGGTAACATTGCTGTGGGGTTGTTGTCTTGGTCCTGCCCAAACCAGTTGAGGGTTTGTGCTTGGAAGGCCTCGGGGTCTAGTGCGCCGCTGCCTTCAGGGATAACCGCCACTAGCGAATAGGAACGGGCTAGTTGGTCACGATTGCTAGACTCCACTGGCGTAGGATGCCCTGGCCAGGACCCTATCGCCACCCCTACATGGTGTAAACCGCGGTGCCGGAGGGCCTCAAGAGTCAACGCGGTATGGTTCAAAGTACCTAAATTAGCGCGCGCGACCACCACAATATTTACCTCCAGGTGGAGCTGCTGCAGCTGGCATGCGATATCAGCCAGCGTGTGATCCCCCAGATCCACTACGAGTCCACCGGCACCTTCTACAATCACCACGTCATGGTGGTGCAATAACTGCTGAATGCGTAACGCATGCTCACCTGCCGTTGGGAGGCTACTCTCGCAGCCAGCTGCAGCAGCCTGAGGCGCCATCGGCAGTGTGAAACTGGCACCGGTGGAATATGAGCATCCGGCTAGTTGCCCGGCCACTTGTGCATCACCGCGCAGCACCATGCTATCGCCGTAGAGCTGTTGAAGATCCTCACGTCGCGGGTCCCAGGTGGATACCAGCCCGGTTTGAACTGGCTTATAAATATGCGCTTGAACGCCGTGGCGGGTCAGCATGGATGCCACAGCGGCGCTCACCACGGTTTTGCCCACACCGGTATCGGTACCCGTCACGAGGATAACCCCGGAAGTTGGCATCGCCTGACCCAAGACTGCAATGGAATCAGTCATCTGCGTGTGCCAGCTCCTCAGCAATAATCTGTACGGCCCAGTCCACTTGGTCACGTTCGAGATCTCCGCGGGCAGTGATACGCAGTCGGCTGACCCCGTCAGGTACCGACGGTGGGCGGAAACATCCGACCGCGATCCCACGCGTGGCTAAGACGTCTCGCACTTCAACAGCTCGCTGAGGTGAAACCATCGGCACCGATTGAACCGCTCCGATCGCCGGAGTGATGCCAAGACCTTTTGCAAAGGTGCTGCGATACATTGCCAAGTTTTTCATCAGCGTGGTGTCGTGTTGGATCACTCCGATGGCTGCAGTGGCCGCGGCGGCATTTGCTGGTGCTAGCCCCGTATCAAAGATGAAACTGCGTGCGCTATTGACCAGGGTCTCACGGATGACCGGCGGGCCAAGGACCGCGCCCCCTTGTGAGCCTAAAGCCTTGGAAAGTGTCGCGGTAATCACGATACGGTCTGCATAATTAGCAATGACTGCTGCCAACCCACGACCCTGGTTGAGGACACCGATTCCGTGAGCTTCATCAATGAGCAACATCGCGTCATAGCGGGCACACAATTGCGCGAGCGTTTCGACATCGGCTGCATCACCGAGCACGGAAAACACTGATTCGGTAATTACCAACGCTTCGGGTTGGGTGCGGTTTGCTAGTGCCTGTTCGACAGCGGCAATACTATTGTGTGCCACGATATGCACCGGGGCCTTGGATAACCGAGCGCCATCGATGATCGAGGCATGGTTGTGGGCATCCGAGATGATGAGAGTGTCAGGGCCGGTGAGTGCTGTGATGACTCCTAGGTTGGCGGTGTAACCGGAGGAAAACACGAGGGCGGATGCTCTTCCGGTCAGCTCGCACAGCGCTTCTTCCAATACCAAATGGGCAGCGGTGGTACCGGTGACGAGTCGTGAGGCTCGCGCTGAGGTGCCGTAGGTGTGAATTGTTTCGGCTGCGGCAGCGCACACGTGAGAGTGTTGTGACAGTCCCAAATAATCGTTTCCGGCGAGGTCCAAAACACCCCTGGCCGCTAAGATTCCGTCAGAGCGTGCCAGACCCATGTGACCTCGGTGTTCGGCCTGGCGAGCAAGCCGGTCTATGATCATGGGCGAGGTTGGCAGGGTGGAAGCGTGTGGTGCATTCATGATGTGAGTATCTCACTTCGTTTGACTCAAAGTTGATGGGCTTGGGTGGCTTGCACCATGGCCTGGGTGATCTGGGCGATTTGTGCGGGTGTACAGATATATGGCGGCATAGTATAAATATTGTTGCGAAAAGGTCGAAGCCATACACCGGCCTGTGCAGCGATGCGAGTCGTCAGCTCCACATCAACAGCCCGATTCAACGTAATAACGCCAATGGCTCCGGTGACATTCACGTCCTGTACGCCCGGCAGATCCTGGGCCGGCGCCAAGCCGTGTTGAAGACCCATGCTGAGCCGTGGGACCGCGGACTGCCAGGAACTTTCGCCGTCACCAAAAAGCAATCCAAGGGATGCATTCGCCGCAGCACACGCCAACGGATTGGCCATAAAGGTGGGCCCGTGCATCAGTGCGGCAAAACGCGATTCCGAGATCACATCGGCAACGACGCTGTCACACAATAGCGCTGCCATGGAAAGGTAACCGCCCGTTAGAGCCTTACCTACGCACATAACGTCCGGTACCACTCCGGCTTGTTCACAAGCGAAAGCTGTCCCGGTGCGACCAAAGCCGGTGGCAATCTCATCGGCGATGAATATTGCATCAATTTCTGTAGCAAGGCGACGAAGCATCACGAGAACTCGCGGATCATATGTGCGCATCCCACCCGCCCCTTGAAGTACCGGTTCGACGATAATCCCGGCCAACTCGGTGGCATGTTGGTCCACCAGGTTTTGCATTTGGAGACACCACTGGTCAAGTTCAGTATCGGGCGCATCTGGAAGCGGCGGCTGCGGAGCAAAAATGTTCTCTGCCAACAGCGGCGCAAAGTCGGAATGCATACCCCCGATGGGGTCACATACCGCCATGGCACCTGTCGTGTCACCGTGATAGGCGCCGCGCAGGGCCAGGAACTTTCCTCGATCACGGCCGTGTGACAACTGATATTGGAGCGCTAATTTAAGTGCGACTTCGATGCTTACTGAGCCGGAATCTGCCAAAAAGACATGGTCAAGTCCTGGTGGGGTGATGTCAACCAGTCGTTCGGCTAATTCGATCGCGGGTTCATGCGTCAGTCCCCCAAACATGACGTGTGAAAATGCATCGATTTGGGTATGCAACGCTGCGTCAATCTCAGGGTGCCGGTATCCGTGGACTTTCGCCCACCAAGAGCTCATCCCATCGAGGACGTCTATCGAAGTATCTGTGGTGTCGTTGGATTGCAACGGGCCTCGCAGTTGGACGCGGGGACCACTGGCTCCGGTGACAGCAAATTTCGCTCCCTCACGCAGCGACCCATACGGATGCCACAACAAATTGCGATCTCTACCCAGCAGGGTTGCCTGGTCGGTCTCAAACATTGGGAACCTCCGCGGTTTCGGCTTGGCGTTGGCCGTCAGGCGCCGGCAACCAGGAGTATTCCAGTACCTCTGGGCACAGACCGGATTGTAGATTGACCGGGTAGTTACTTTTGACCTGAGTGCCAAAATATGTTCGACGCACCCGGGAGGTTGCTGCGACGAGTTCCAGCAGTTGATCATCGGTGGAGCGCAAGACTGCCAGCCCCTCTCCCGCCGTAGCAGGTTCGCCTGCGCATGCGCGCTCAGCGATCTCAAAAAGCTCATGAACACTGTTCAATAATTGAACAGTGTTCAGTAGATGTCAAATTTGACACTTACATCAGCATGCGCACACCCAAGGACTCCGACACTGTCTAAAACAACTACATCGTCCACCGAATCCTCCGAAGCCTCACAGTCAGAACTGAGTATAAAAACTGAGTAATGATGTTGAAGCCCTTTGTTTTGAACTCAGACATATTGGCGAAAATCTCGTTTACATCTCCCCCAGCCCGGCTTCTTGAGCTTTAGCGAGTTGGTCTTCATCAATGTCGACCGCTATCATCTGCGCCCCGACGGCTGCAGCAGTTTGAATGGCAGACACACCACCCACACCTTGTACGGCCACCCACTCCCCAGGAGCAACTCGACCACGACCTATCGCATGGTAACCGGTCATATACCGGCAGCCCAGCGCTGCCGCTGTAGTGGCTGGAACGTTTTCCGGCAGTGCAAACTTCCCCCTGCTGATGGCCGCGTGGAAGATCGCGCCCGCCCTGGCGACCGGAAATACGGTTGTACTAAAGCCTGCAGAACAAACTCCACTGACGGCTCTACTCCTTGGCGAAGTTTTGATGGAATCCGGTGTCCCCGCTGGAGTCGTGAATATAGTGCCGGGGTACGGCGATATTGGGGCAGTACTTTCTAGCCCCGCAGATGTAGACATAGTTGCGTTTACTGGCTCTACTGAGGTCGGCAAGAAAATCGTTGAATCCGCCAGAGGGAACCTGAAGAAAGTTTCGCTAGAACTTGGCGGAAAATCTCCCAATATTGTGTTTGCCGATGCTGACATTCCGAGCGCGGTAGCCGGTGCCCTGCAGGGATTCACCTTGAATTCCGGCCAGGCTTGTGAAGCCGGCACGAGGGTTTATGTGCATGAAGACATTTACGATGAGTTCAATAATGCTTTGGCCGAAGCCGTCAAGCAACTCAGCATTGGTCCAGGCAGCGATCCGTAGTTCGATATTACCCCGCTAGTTTCAGAAGAACAGCTCAACAGGGTGGTCGGCTATCTGAACGCATGAAAGGCCGATGGTGCAGAAGTTTTGGTTGGTGGAAACCGCTGGGGCGAGACCGGCTACTACATCGAGCCAACGGTGTTCACGCATACAACACCGGATATGTCGATTGTGCGGGAGGAAATTTTCGGACCGGTGACAATCTCCATCCCGTTTTCCGATGAAAATGAAGTAATCGAGGCCGCTAACGACAGTGAATACGGGCGCATGCTGCCAACGATCAGCACCGCAACCCAAGGTAACATTGCTTTGCTCAATTTTGGCGGGTCGGGGATGATTGGATCCAACTAGCTTCGACACATAAAGGACAACACCGTGCCACGCATAGGATTTTTTACCCGGCTCCTCGATGAGGGCACCGCAGCACAGCGTTATGGCTGGGCCCTTGAACAGATTCAGCAGGCGGAACGTGCCGGGTTTGCCACCGCGTGGATCGCCCAGCACCACTTCAATGCAGATGAGGGCGGGCTGCCGTCCCCGTGGCCATTTCTGGGTGCTGCCGCTCAAGCCACCGAACGGATACGCCTGGGCACCGCGGTGGTGACCCTGCCGCACGAGAATGCGGTGCGTACCGCCGAGGACGCCGCGGTGGTTGATGTGCTTTCGGGTGGCCGATTCGAATTCGGAATCGCACCAGGTGCCAGCGCCGAGAACCTCGATGCGCTGGGCTACACGAACACCAATGCCCGCCAGCTGTTCAACGAAAAACTGCCCGTGCTGCGTGCTGCGCTAGCCGGCGAGCCGCTGGGTGACGCCGGTATGGTGCTGCAACCGTTAGCGGAGGGATTGAACGAGCGCATGTGGCAGGCCACTTTCTCAACCAACGGTTCTACCCGGGCGGGCCAGGCCGGCGACGGGCTGATGTTGTCGCGCATCCAACCAGGTTCCGAGGTTGGCGAGCTGGTCGGCGACCTGCAAATGCCGCTCATCGAGGCCTACCGTGCTGAACTCGCCGACGACGTCGCACCCCGCATACTAGCTTCGCGTACCGCCGTCGTCATTGACGAAGAACATCGTGCAGCTGCCCTGCAACACCTGCGTACCCGGGTCGCACACCTGGCCGAACGCAATCTGCGCTCCAACGGTGAACCAATCAGTGCCGCCGACCTGAGCGACGACGAGCTGCTGCGCTACACCGGCACGTACTTCGGCACCGCAGATGAGGTGGCAGAACAATTGGCCGAGGACCAGGCCGCTGCCGCTTCGACCGAGGTCAGCTTCCAGGTGCATTCGCTGGATCCGGGCCATGCGATCACGATGCGGTCGATCGAATTGTTGGGCAGCAGGGTCGCGCCGGCACTGGGTTGGACGGTCGAGAGCTCATGACAGATATTATCGACATCCTGACGGGCATTGAGCCTGGTTCCACGCTGGATGAGATTCGCCGCACTCGCGAACAAGCGCGAGACAATGCCCAGCGCAGTTTCGAAGTGTTGTTCGAACCCGAAGATCCGGGCACGTTTTCACTAGCAGAACGATATGCCGTGGCCGCCTATACGGTAGTGCTTCAGGCCAGTGCATCACCGGCCGCGAGGTTCTACACCGAACTATTGGAAGACGAGGTCAGCCCCGAACTGGCTGCCGCGGTCGCTGAACTGGCCAAAGCCGATCGTTGCGAAGGCCCCTACGGCGAGTACAAAGAAGCTGGCCTCGCCGCCGAATCCGCACCCGGGCCAACGGTGTCCTATGCGCAGCGACCGGACTTCGTTTCCGAACGCCTCGCCACCGCCCTGGAGCACGCACACCTGTTGAGTCTGCATCCCCGCGATGCCGAAGCCACTCACCTGCGCCGTCTGGAAGATGCCGGGTGGAATGCCGACGATATCGTGACACTGAGCCAGCTCATTTCGTTCCTGGCTTTCCAAATTCGTGTGGTCGACGGACTGTTGGCCCTGAAAGAAGCCGCATGAGCAATATTCAGTACCCCGAATCCAACCGTCCCGAGGGCTTCACCCAGCAGGGTCTGGGCTGGCAGCCGTGGCTGGCTCCGGTTGCGGAAGCAGACCTCACCGAAACCCAGCGTGCTGCCCTGATCGGCCAGTTCCGCCTGAAGAGCCCCTACTTCCGACTGCTGGTGCGCAACCCCGAGGCGCTAGAAGCGCGCACACTGACGGACCAGGATATTTTCTACAACGTCACTTCCGGTCTGCCGCGCGCCGAACGCGAGATTGCTGCATCGGCGGCGTCCCGGGTCAACGGGTGTGTCTACTGCGCCTCGGTGCACACGGCCCGCGCCACCAAGGAATCGGGCCGCGAGGACGACGTGCAAAAGCTGCTCGACGACGGCGTTACGGCAGATCTTGGCCAGCCGTGGTCTGCGATCGCACAGGCTTCAGCGGCCCTGACCGAAACGCCAAACGCCTTTAGCGCCGCACACATCGAGGAGTTACGCGAAGCCGGGCTCGATGACGCCGATATCGTCGACGTCATTAACGGTGCCGCGTTCTTCAACTGGGCCAATAGACTCATGTTGTCACTAGGAGAACCAAGCCAGCCACGTTAGGAACGCCTTGTCATACGTTGCCCCGCCCGATGTTGTCGACTCCATGCTGGAATCTGGCGAAACGAAAACACAACTCACCGCCGGGCAACTGGTACTGCGCGCCGCATTCTCGGTGTTCTTACTGGCCGGTGCTACAGTCTTGGCCATCACGGCTACGGAAGAAACCGGCGTCGACCTCATCGGCGCGCTGTTGTTCCCCATGGGGCTCGTCATCGTGGTGTTACTCAACGTCGAACTGCTGACCGGCAACTTCGCCCTGGTGCCGCTGGCCGTCGTCGACCGGCGGGCCTCATACGGGACTATGCTGCGCAATTTTTGGTGGGTGCTACTCGGCCATATCGTCGGCGGATTGACGGCGGCAGCCCTATTCGCAGCCATGCTGACCCGCTGGTGGACCACCGATACCGACGACGCAGCAAAGGGCATCATCGATATGACGGTCACCAAAACGCTGGAGTATCAAGAGCTGGGATATCTCGCCGGCGCGGGCCTGGCACTGCTGAGCGGCATCCTGTGTAACTGGCTGGTTGCCCTCGGCGTGGTAATGGGCATGACCAGCACATCAACCACCGGCAAGATCATGGCCATCTGGCCGCCCATTGCCGCGTTCTTTGCGCTGGGGCTGGAGCACAGCGTGGTCAACCTGTTCTTATTGCCCGCGGGCATCATGCTGGGCGCGCCGGTAGGCATCGATGACTGGTGGGTGTGGAACCAGATTCCCGTGTTGCTCGGCAACTTCATCGGCGGTTTCGTGCTCATTGCACTCCCCCTGTACTACGCTCATCGGAAGAAATAGCGGGCCCCAAAAAATCAGCCTAAACTTGTCACCAGATACCCAATCCAAGCTAAAGGTGGGTCCATGATCTTCAGAAAAATCGGGATAGCTCTTCTCGTCTCGTCGCTGTTCCTACTCGGCTTCATCGCGCCGGCACAAGCTGCTGAACCCGTCACGATTCCTCCGGGAACGTTTGTGGTGGATGAATCCGATGTGTTGACCTCGGGTGAAGAGGATCAGTTGGAACAGCAGGTGAGCCAGCTGCAATCTGAGCATGGGGCCACCCTGTTCCTGATTTTTGTCTCGAACTTTGAGGCCCCCGCTGAACCAGAAGAATGGGTTGCTGAAGTCGCCGAGCAAAAACAACTCGGCAGCAATGACAACATTTTGGCTATTGCCACGGACGACCGGTTGTACAACTTTGTCTCGCACTCCTCGGGACCGTTTCGTCAATATCAATCTGCAATTGACCGTGAACTGATCCTTCCCGCCCTCTCTCAAGACGACTGGTTCGGTGCCGCAGAGGGTGCCGCGGAAGGCCTCGCGGCTGCGGCAAGCGGGGAGTACGGCGACGACGCCGACGAGGAAGAAGTCGAGGGATCCAGTCTGGGCATTGGCATTATTGGGATCCTGTTGGCGTTGGGGGCCATCGTGTTCCTCGTGGTCGCCATCGTCGTTATTTTCTTCTGGTATCGGCGCTCACAAAAGAAGAAGTCAGGGCAGCACCACGTGCCACTCGCGAACGCTGCTCCGATAGATCCGCGGGATAACACCCCGGTGCATGAGTTGCGGACGCAGGCCGGTTCGGCCCTCATCCAAGCCGATGACGCCATCACGACTGCCGAACAGGAAATCGGTTTCGCTCAGGCAGCCTATGGCGATAAATCCGTTGAGGTGTTCCAGCAGGACCTTGCTGAGGCTAAAGAGCATATGCGGCAGTCCTTTCAGCTGCAATATCAACTCGATGACCACATTCCGGATTCGGAAGAAGACCAACGGTCATGGTTAAAGGAAATTCTGGACCGTTCAGCAAAGGTCATGTCGTCGCTGCAAGCACACGAGCAAGATTTTGAAGAACTTCGTGACCTGGAAAAGAACGCCCCCGAGGCCCTCCAAGGTGTCAGCGCGGCATTTGATCCCCTTGTGACACAACAACGACAGGCCATCGCCACGATCGACAGCCTGACTGCCGCCTATGATCCCAAGGCTATAGAAGATGGCGTTGGGAACCTCGAACAAGCCGAAGGACTTTTGGCGTTTGGACAAGAGAAAATCGCCGCGGCTCAAGACGCGCTGGACGTATCGGATAGGTCAAGCGCTGCGTGGAACATTCATGAAGCTGAAAATACGACACAAGAACTCCGAGATATCTTTGCCTCGATCAATCTCCTTCCCGCCCACTTGGACAAGGCCCAGCGCCAGCTCAATATCGAAGTTCAACAGGCCAGACATCTGCTGACCGAAGCGAAAACTTTTGCCACACAGCACCGCACCGATGCATCGCTGTCGAAAGGCATTGCTGCACTGGAGCACGTTACCGAAAACATCGCGGCACAGCTTCCGAGCAGGCATCCGATGAAGCACCTCGAAGAGTTTGATGAAACGTTAGACCCGTTGGAGGAGGCGTTACAACCTCTGCGTGATCAACAGCAGCGGGTTAACGCCGCCCGACGTGATTTTGAACCAGCAATGGCCAAAGCACAATCAGCCATTGATACCGCGGATTCATATATTCGACGACGGCGCGGAGCAGTTCGCCACGATGCTCGAACCAAGCTGTCCGCTGCCCAAACACATTTTGATAGTGCCAGAAAATTGGGCGAGAGCGATCCGGTGCAAGCCATCGCTGAGGCGCAAAAATCACTGCAGTTAGCTCGCGTTTCCCAACAACAAGCAGAAGCAAACTACCAGGACTTTGACCACCACCATCACGGTCGCGGCGGCTCCAACATGAGTGCGATGCTCGGCGGCCTGCTCCTGGGTCAAATCTTTGGTGGTTCAAGCACCACCTCGGGAGGCGGGAACGGCTTTGGCGGCCCGTCACGTGGTGGTGGAGGTTTCTTCGGTGGTTCCGGTGGCGGCTTTGGTGGCGGCCTTGGAGGTGGCGGAGGTTTCGGTGGTGGAAGCGGCGGAAGTTTCTAAGCCCTGAAGATCACATAAGTTGGCAGCAAATCGCGAATATTCGGCAACAGACCGGAACGCATGAAAGGTAGCGCACATGTCGAAACAATCCATCCTGGGACGTATCACCCAAATGGCCAAGGCCAACATTCACGCAATGTTGGACTCCGCCGAAGATCCACAAAAAATGTTGGATCAGATGATCCGTGACTACACATCCAATATTTCTGAAGCAGAATCAGCCATCGCCCAAACGATCGGGAACCTGCGACTCGCAGAAGACGACTACCGTGAGGACCGCGAAGAAGCCAACACTTGGGGGCAGAAAGCACTCGCTGCTTCAAATAAGGCTGACGAATTCCGAGCGAAGAATGACCCCGCCGGTGCAGAAAAGTTTGACAAACTTGCACGGGTTGCTATTGAACGTCAGATGGCTGCAGAATCCTCAGCACAAGATGCTGAGCCTTCTATTGCTTCACAGAACGAGGTCGTTGACAAGCTCAAAGACGGTCTTGAAAAGATGAAGCAGAAGCGCAACGAGCTGGTGAGCCGTCGCGACGAATTGGTGGCTCGTTCAAAAGCTGTTCAGGCTCAAGCACAGGTTCAGGATGCCGTACAATCGATCGATATTCTGGATCCAACATCTGAACTCTCCCGTTTCGAAGACAAGATCCGCCGTGAGGAAGCCCGTGTTCGTGGCCAGGAAGAACTTGCTGGCTCAACCTTGGACTCTCAGTTTGAAGAGTTGGAAGATCTCGGCCATCAGTCTGAGGTTGAGGCACGCCTTGCCGCATTGAAAGCCGGTCAGCCGCAACAACAAATCGAAAACTAATATCAAGCACACGTTACAGTCTGATCGCCAGAGCCTTCCAAGGGTCTGGCGATCAGTTTTTGAGGCACTGCCCCACCGCTGTACGGTGCGGCGTTCTGTGCGATCTAGCTGGCCGAGACCAAACGCTCGGCCGAGGCGACTTCGCCGTCGGACAGTGTGACCTGCTGATCGGCGTACTGCACGAGCCCAGTATCGTGGGTGACCACCACGGTGGCGGCCGAGAATTCCTTGGTGAGACTTTGGAGTAGCTGCATGATCTCATGCGAGCGCGACTGGTCCAGAGCAGAGGTTGGTTCATCGGCCAGCAGCACCTGCGGGGTGCCCATCAGCGCACGAGCGATATTGACGCGTTGGCGTTGACCGCCCGAGAGGGCATGGATTTTCCGATTTGCCATGTCCTGCAGTCCGACGACCTCAAGCAGTTCGTCGGCCCGAGCACCGCGAGCCTTGAGCTTTTTGCCGCGCAGTCCGCGCAAGTGGTCGGTGACCAGCAATTGGTCGCGTACACCCAGCGCACTCAGGAGATTGGGCTGTTGGAAAATCAGGCCAACGGTGTCGCGACGTAGCTGAGCTTGTTGCGAGTCGTTGAGTTCACGAACGCTAGTGTTGCCCACCATCACGGTGCCCGAGGTCGGCTGGACCAGCGCACCGATGACAGACAGCAGCGAGGATTTGCCGGAACCGGATTGGCCGACCAGTGCGGTCAGTTCACCCTTATTTGCGGTGAAATCTACCTGGTCCAACGCAGCGATCGTGCGCTGCGTGCCATCGGCGTCCTGCCCATCCGGGTACACCAGGCTAACCTGGCGTAGATCGACGGTTGCGGTTGAAGTGGTGGACTTGCGGTTGTGTGTGACGGTCATGGCGAAACGCCCTTTCTGAAAACTGGTCGAAACGAATTGAGTTGTGTCGTTTACGGAATGGCTTAGTTGCCACCGAGTGCCAACAGCGGGTCGATGTTGGAGACACGACGCACGGCAAGTGCTGATCCCAGGATGCCCAGGACCCAGATCCCGACGGCAGGTCCGACGACGGTCAGCACTGACAGGCTCACGGGAACGGCCGAGGCAGCAAGACTGCCCAGCCCGGCACCCAAACCTGCACCTGCGACGACGCCGATCGCCAGAATCACCGCGGCCTGACCAAGCGAGTCCTTCATGAGGTAGCCGCCCGATGCACCGAGAGCACGTAGCACCGCGAGGTCACGGGTCCGTTGGATGGTCCATACGGTCACGAACGAGACGATCACCAGGGCGGAAATCGCGTAAAGGAACCCCTGCATCATGGTCAATGAGCCCGACTCAGAGGAGTATGCGGGCAGCGCCTGGAATGATTCCGATACCCCGGTGCTGACCGTTGCGGTGGATTGCTCGGTGGCATCCCATGCGGCAGCGTCCTCATCACCAAAGACTGCGAGCACGGTACCCACGACATCGTCACCGGCGTGGCTAATGGCCTGCCAGGATTCTGTGGTCACCCAGACGATGCCCGAGTGCGAATACCACTGGTCTTCTACGATGCCTTGGACGGTCAGGTCCATCGGGCCGATGGTCACTTCGTCGTCGACGTTTAGTCCCTGTTCTTCGGCGATAGATTCGGACACGACCACGCCGTCTGCATCAGGCTCAGTCGCACCGGTAATCGCCGACGACGCGGTGTGCTCAACCAGTCCGGAGTCTTCGGGGATGCCCCATACGGCGACGGAACCGGAGGAGTCCCCGGTCAGTAGAGTCTGCGACATGCCAACCGGTACGGCATCCTCAACACCGGTGGTCTCGGCCCACTCCGACTGGTCAGCCGAGGTCACCGACGACTCTGCGAAGGTTGGGTCTTCTGGGGCTTCGTCCACCTGCGCATTGCCAAAAACGTAGCGTTCTGGGTTCAGGTCGTCCAAGCCCGCTGTGTTCTGCGCGCCGAGTCCGCCGGTCAGGCCGGTGAGCATCACCAGCAGCAGCGTAATCATGCCGACCACGGCGCCCATTAGCGTGAACCGCCCTTTAGCAGCTCGGATTTCGCGTAATCCTACAAACATGGAGTCATCCCCTAGTAACGTTTTGCGTTCTTTTTGGTACTGCTACCTGTCTGGTTTTTGGCGCGCTGAACTACATCGCCGGATCAGTTGATTTGCCCATCAACCCTTCGGTTGATTCGAGATAGCCCAAAATTCGTTACGTTAGAGACATGACTATCGTCTCGGCCCCGGAACGCTCCCCGATTTTGCGTACCCTGCGCATCGGCCTGCATTTGATGTTCGCGTTGCTCTTGGCGCTGGGCCTGGTGCGCGCGTTCCTGCCCGGTGACGGCGTGAGTGCCCCACCAATGCACCACCGGTTATTGGTGATTTTCCTGGTGGCCGTGCTGGCTCTGGTCTATGTGCTGGGCACGTCGCGAGAATACCGCCGATACCGCAGTGACACGTCAGCAACCGGGAATCTGCCGACTAGTACCGGAACAGCCGCTCCCAAACTCATGGTGTGGGGCTGGTTGGCCGTGATCACACTGCTGTGGCTGGTGTTGCTAATCTTCAGTCCGGCATTTGTGTGGGTCGCGTTTCCCCTGATGTTTTTGTATTTATACCTGCTCGGGACGATCTCCGGGGTCATCGCCGTCGTCCTGTTGTGGGCGGCCACCTGGGTGCTCCCGTGGTGGGATGCGGTGCGCGCGACCGGCCCGCAATTCCCCGAGATCGCCTCCATTCTGGGGCCTGGCATCGGTGCGGTTTTGGCCGTGCTCGTGTCTGCCGCCTACCGGCACCTCTTGGACCAGGCGTTGCACCACCAACGGGTAGCCGCCGCCTTACGTGCAGCCCAAACGGACCTTGCCGCCACCGAACACCGGGCCGGGCAGTTAGAAAAACGCGAGCGACTGGCCCGCGAAATTCACGACACCCTGGCCCAGGGGTTCTCCTCGATCCTGCTCTTATCCCGTGCGGCCAGTCAGCACCAGCTTGCCGATCCCACCAGGCAAGCACTGGACACCATCGAAGAAACTGCGAGCGCCAACCTGACCGAGGCACGCGAATTTGTGCGGCATTTGGCCACCGCCGATCCTGCTACCTCCTTGGCCACCGAGCTCGAACAGCTGACGGCGCGCTACGAAACCGAACTCGCCGTCCGCCACCAGCCGCTGAGCACCCTGCTGCGCTGGGAAGGCGAAAAGTCGCCGGCCGAACTGACCAAAACCATGCGTTCAGCGGTATTGCGCACCGTCCAAGTTGCCCTGGGGAACGTTGCTGCACACGCCCAAGCCACGCAGGCGGTCATTACGGTAGGGATTTGGCAGGAAGAGCTTACCGTCGATATTTTTGATGACGGCGTCGGATTCACCGTGCCAGAAACCTTCCAGCCCGGTTTCTCCGCCACCACCCAGCCACACGATGGCGACCGTCATACCGGCTATGGGCTCTACGGTCTACAGCAACGCCTGAATACACTCAAAGGCACGCTGACCGTTGAGTCAGCACCGGGCGAAGGTACCGTGTTAGCCGCACGAATCCCGCTGACCAGCGCTGCACCACTATCCGCCGAGTCCCAGGAGATCTTGTGACCGCCCCAGTACAACCCATCAAAGTGCTCCTCGTTGATGATCACCCGGTGGTTCGTACCGGACTGCGAGCACTACTCGAAGGTTTTGAGGGAGTCGAAGTTGTTGGGGAGGCGGCAGACGGCACAGAAGCCCTCACCAAGGTGCACGACGGGATCGACGTCGTCGTGATGGATATCGAGATGCCCGGGCTCGATGGCATTACGACCACCGAGCGCATCACCGCCCAAAACGGGCCGCCAGTGCTGATACTGACTACCTATGACACCCAATCTGATGTGCTGGCCGCCGTCGATGCTGGTGCCAAAGGGTATCTGCTCAAAGATGCGGCCCCCGAGAAACTCCGCCGGGCCATTTTGGATACCGCCGCAGGCAAACCGACCCTCTCGTCCGAGGTCGCGGCTCTTTTGATGAACCGGATGCAGCAGCCCCGATTGAGCCTGTCCACACGTGAGGTCGAGCTCTTGGCTCAGCTGGCAACCGGAGCGACGAATAAACAGCTGGCCAAGTCGCTGTTCATTTCTGAGGCAACCGTGAAAACACACCTGGTGCACATCTATCAGAAACTGGGCGTTACCAATCGTACCGCGGCGATCAATATGGCCCGGGAACAGCGCCTCATCTAGCTGACGAGGCCGACACTGACTCCAGTGCCTTACGGACGTTATCGGTAATTTGCATCGGTGCCTGCGTCGCACTGGAGAACATCACCACCACCGCTTCAACGGTCACGGCAACTTTGCCGTTCTGGCTCAGCTCATGCTGCATCACAAAGGACGAGTTGCCGATCTTCGATACCCAGATACGAACGACGCAGTCGCCCGGGTACATTATCGGTGCGAGAAAATCTGTATTGGACGTCCGGAGTACCGCTTCAAACGGCTCATCGGATCCCGCTGTGCGCTGCAGCTGTTGCATCGCGCGGATACGAGCCTCTTCAGCGAGCGTCATGATTCGCGCATTATTTACGTGGCCCATCAAATCCTGGTCTGACCAGCGCAATTCGATGTTGAGCTCTAGCGCGTTTTCCGGTGCCTGCGACAATGTTTCTCCTGTGCGATGTGGCGAATTTGTGTTCGAGACTACATTAGCGCCCAAAGCCAGCTCTCGTTAGAGGTGCTCGGCTCCAACTAGCACTGAGTCGAGTACCTCCTCTTTGCTCAGTTCTGTTGCAGCGGCACTGTATTCAGTAAAGGCTCCACGATATTGTGCCGCGGGGTGCGAGGTAGGGAGGCGATCAGCGCCGGTGAACCGTCCACGAAGGGTGGCGCCAGACTCAGTGTCGAGCTGCTCGGCGCTGCGTGCCATACCGCGAACGCGAAGCTCGGGGATGACATGGTCAATAAATTCCACGTAGCTGCCGGGCAGGGTGGCGTTGATGACGTTGATGCCATCAACGCCCGCGTCCTGCCATTGCTCGAGTTCATCCACGATCTGTTCGGGTGTACCGGTTATCCGGGTGGCTTGCGCCCTGAAACGTGCCAGATCACGCACGGTCATGTTGCCGTCGGGATTCATGGCACGCAATTCCGCCAAATGGCCGCGCGAACCTTCGGTAACCAACTCGCCGATCGGGGTATCGAGTGGGAGGTAGCCCAAATCAATGCCCAAGCTACCGCCGGTGTGGGCCACCAGCGCATGATCATCCAGCGAGGCATCCAGCTCAGCGGCTTTGGCTTGAGCTTCCACCTCGGTAGAACCAACCACGAAGGAGAGACCCTGAATAAATTGCACGTCCTCGGACTGGCGTCCAAATCCAACAGCTCGACGCCGCACATCGGCCGCGTGCTGTTGAGCTTGAGCCAGACTCGGGGCCATCGAGAACGTAGCTTCGGCATGCTGTGCTGCAACATCGCGACCGCGGGGCGAGGAACCCGCCTGGAACAGCAACGGGGTACGTTGCGGCGATGGCGAAGATAAGTGTGGACCTTCAACCGTGTAGTTGCGCGAAACGTGATGGATTTTGGCGACCTTCGTTGGATCAGCGTGCAGGCCAACCCCGCGATCGTGTTCCAAGGTTTTAGCGGCTAGTAGCGCGTCGTCGTCCCAGGATCCTTCCCAGAGTTTGTAGCAAACCTCGAGGTATTCTTCGGCCAGGTCGTACCGGTTGTCGTGTTCCAGGAGCCCGGCGCCGCCGTAGTTGCGGTGCGAGTTTTCCAATGCGGAGGTCACCACATTCCAGCCCACTCGCCCACCGGTCAGATGATCCAGGGTGGAGAGCTGGCGGGCGAAGGTATACGGGTGGGTTTGGATCACCGATGAGGTCAGTGCCAACCCGATGCGCTTAGTGGTCGCGGCCAGTGCGGACAGCAACACGAGCGGATCATTGGCAGGGACTTGCAGGCCGCGGCGGACATGGGATGCCCACCCTCCCTCGTGATCCCCGTAGACGCCAACAACATCGGCGAAGAATGCGATATCAAAGCCGCCGTCTTCCAAGGTTTTGGTGAGTTCGACCCAGTGGTGCAGTTCGTTGAAACGGTGTTGTTGGGCTTCTGGTTTGCGCCAGGCACCACCAAGAATGTGGCTGGTGGTGTTCATCATGAAGGCTGAAAGGATCAATGGACGACGGTGTGACACGGTGTGCTCCTAATGTTCTTCGGGGCTTCTTCAGACTTACGGGAGTGGGGACGGGCTATTCCGCAGTGAATTCCGTCCAAACATCGTGGGCGGTGTCGGTGGTGATCTCGTCGTTGTATTCAGTTGCGCCGTCGAGATAGTTCTCAAACCATTCCTGCACCTGTGGGGACTGATAGGCCTCTTGGAGTGCTTGGGTTTTCTCTGACTCTTGCTCGCCCGGCTGGACTGCGACCACATTGGTGTATGGATGGCGCACTTCTTCATCCTCTTCGAGTACCAGTGCGGTGTCTTCGACGTCGTGCCCGGCTTCTGCGACCAGGCGGGAGAAGGCGAATCCGGCATCGACATCGCCCAGTGTGTGCGCGGTTGACTGCTGGTCGATCTCAATAAATTCCAGGTTCTTGGGGTTGGAGACAATGTCGGCCTGCGACAGTTCGGTGACCGGCACCGATTCATCAATCTCCAAAAGGCCTCGTTCGGCCAGCAGTTTGATACCACGCCCATTATTGGCCGTGTCAACGGGTAATGAAATTTCTGCGCCGTCGGGTAGCTCGTCCAGGGAGTCGTAGTTCAGTGAGAAGAGGCCCGACGATGCGTAGTACGCCGAGAAGGCAGGCTCCACTTCGGTGCCATTATCTGTGTTGAACTGCCGCAGATAAGCCAGGTGCTGGAAGAAATTCGCATCGTATTCGCCCTGTGAGACCACTTGGTTGGGTTGGACGATATCGGTGACGTAGGTGGGTTCCAGGGTCCAACCCTCTTCGGCCAACAGTTCTTTGGCGATCTCGGTGGGTTCTTGATAGGGCTCAGACTCGGTCACGATGATGCTGATGGTGCGGTCCTCGCTGCCACCGGCTGAGGTCAGCCCGCAGCTCGTCAATGCGAGAGCAGTGACTGCAACGAACCCTGTGGCCAGGCGGCGGCGGATGGGTTTTTGGGTACGAAAAATCGGCATGGGAATCCTTAGAGTTTGTGGTGAAGAAGAGGTTAGATGCGTTTGTCGGCGACGCGTGCCAGGGAATTTCCACCCCATTGGACCGCGCTGACCAGCAGGACCATGAGGACGACGGCAACGAACATGACGACGGTTTCGTAGCGGTAGTAGCCGTACCGGATGGCAAAGTCGCCGATGCCGCCGCCTCCCACCAGGCCGACCATGGCCGAATAGGAAATAAAGCTCACGGTGGTGATGGTGATTGACCCGATAATGCCGGACCGGGCATCGACGAGCAGCACGTTGCGGATGATCTGGCGGCGAGTTGCGCCCATGGCTCGGGATGCCTCAACCGCACCTGCACCCAGCTGGCTGATGTTTTGTTCGACCAGCCGTGCGAAGTACGGGACCGCGTTGATGGTGAGC
>NZ_JAKDKW010000043.1 GCF_030453185.1 Yaniella sp.
ACCGGTGCCATCAACGGGACCTTCACACGACGCGGCGAAGTTAGCGTGGGACTCACGTATATGACCGGCACATTAGTGAAAATGGGCCAAGCTCTCGCTTCGGCCATGGCTTTACGGTCTCCGGTTTATCTGTCCCGGTTCTTGCGCTATCTTTTGCTCTGGGCGGCTATTGCGATTGGCTCACTGATTGGTGGCTTCAGCTACCTGGAGTTTGGGATAGCTGCTATCTGGCTCAGCGTCGTCGCAATGACTGTATTGAGCGTTGCACTGACCTGGCGAGTGCGTCGCCGTAACGCGTAGGCACAAGCCGGCGCATAAGACTCCTTAAAGTGTTGTGGGGATCTCCCCGCGAATAGCGGCGAGACCCCCACGAACTGTGAGCACAAGAGGAAGTGTTAGACGCCAACTTTCGCGTTGACCGAAAGGTAGCGATCGTAAGCCGGCAGTGTCAAGAAGTCCTCAAAATCTTCAGACAGTGCGGATTCGGCAAACAACTGTTTGGCCTGATCTAAATAATCGCCGTCGTACCGTGTGAGCGTGGCAAAGACCTCGTCGATCTTCTGAGTAACCCATTCGCTCGTGATGACTTTGGTCGAGCCATCGGTACGAGCGGCTTCAGAGCCGGCGTGGATCCATTGCCAGATCTGAGAGCGGGAGATCTCTGCGGTGGCTGCATCTTCCATCAGTCCGTTGATCGCCGCGGCACCGGAACCATTGAGCCAGGCGTCCATGTAACGGATACCGACTTCAATATTCGTGTCCAAACCAGCTTCGGTGATCGAACCGGTAGTGGCCCGCACATTGATCAGCTCTTTGGCTGAAGGCACGACGTCCTCACGCTTATTCGTCCGGATCTGATGTGGTGCGTCCAGGAGCAGCTCGTCGAAGACACCCATACAGGTTGGAACCAACCCGGGGTGAGCAACCCATGAACCGTCGAAACCATCGTTGGCTTCACGAGTTTTGTCTTCGCGAACTTTTCGCAGAGCCTCTTTGGTACGTTCTGGGTTGGAAGACTCGGGAATGAATGCGGCCATACCGCCGATCGCTGAGGCACCGCGTTTGTGGCAAGTGCGAACCAACAGGTCGGTGTAAGCCCGCATCATCGGTTGAGTCATCGAAACGTCAGCGCGATCTGGCAGAACGTATTCTGCACCGGAGTCGCGGTACGTTTTGATGATTGAGAAGATGTAGTCCCAACGACCAGCGTTCAGACCGGCTGCGTGATCGCGAAGCTGGTACAAGATTTCTTCCATCTGGAATGCGGCGGTGATCGTTTCGATCAGCACGGTCGCCCGGATGGTTCCCTGCGGGATTCCCAGGTAGTCCTGTGCTTTGTTGAAAACACAGTTCCACCAGCGAGCTTCGAGATGGTGCTCGAGTTTCGGCAGATAGTAGTAGGGGCCACGTCCCAGTTCGACGAGTTTGTCTGCGTTATGGAAGAAGTACAGGCCGAAGTCCATCAGTGAGCCTGAGAGTGGTTCGCCATCGACCTCGATGTGGGACTCTTCTAGGTGCAGACCGCGTGGACGAACAATGATCGTGGGCATCTGCGCCAGGGCAGGTTTCTTTAACCTGTAGGATTTCCCCTGTTCAGACGTGAAATTGATGTCGTGGCGAATCGCGTCGTGCAGGTTGACCTGACCGTTGATCATGTTGGTCCAGTACGGTGATGAGGCATCCTCAAAGTCGGCCAGCCAGCATTTGGCTCCTGAGTTCAACGCGTTGATCGTCATCTTGCGATCTACCGGCCCGGTAATTTCGACACGCCGGTCTTTCAGACCAGGCGCCAGGGGAGCGACCCGCCATGAATCATCCTCACGGATCGTACGGGTGGACTTTTCAAAGTCCAGTTGCTCACCGGCTGCAACCCGGGCCCGAGCGTTTTGACGTGCTGCAAGTAGATCGAGACGCTTGGTGTTTTGTTTGGTGTGCAGGTAGCCGAGAAAATTCAAGGCTTCTTCGGTGAGAACTTCACGCTGCCGTGCATCGAGTTCACCGAACACGGTCACCGTGATGCCTTCTGGCGTTGTGTGCTGGATAGTTGATGATGCCATGGCGGGTGCTCCTATCTGATGTAGCGGTTCAAACTAGAACTGCTGTGCTTCGGTCGAATTGGCCCAAGCGGTAGTTGAAGATTCTGGGTTGACTGTGGTGGAGATACGGTCGAAGTAGCTGGTGCCAACCTCGCGTTGGTGACGGGTCGCTGTGAAGCCATCCTTCTCTGCGGCGAACTCAGCTTGTTGCAGTTCCACGAAGGCTGACATCTGACGATCAGCGTAGCCCTTGGCGAGGTTGAACATCGAGTAGTTCAACGAGTGGAAACCGGCCAGGGTAATGAATTGGAAGGTGTAACCCATAGAGGCCAGTTCGCGCTGGAACTTCGCGATGGTTGCATCGTCCAAGTTGGCTTTCCAGTTAAACGATGGCGAGCAGTTGTAGGCCAACATCTGATCTGGGAACTCAGCTTTGACGGCTTCGGCAAACTGGCGAGCAACGTCCAGGTCTGGTGTGGAGGTTTCCATCCACAGCAGGTCGGAGTACGGTGCGTATGCTTTGGCACGTGCAATGGATGGCTCCAGGCCATTCTTGATGTAGTAGAAGCCCTCTGAAGAGCGTTCCCCGGTTAAGAACTGGTGGTCCCGTTCGTCAATATCGGACTGCAGAAGCGTGGCTGCTTCGGCGTCGGTGCGAGCAACGATCAACGACGGCGTGCCGGCAACGTCTGCTGCAAGGCGAGCGGCGTTGAGTGTACGAACGTGGTGCGACGTTGGAATCAACACCTTGCCGCCGAGATGTCCACATTTCTTTTCAGAGGCAACCTGATCTTCCCAGTGGACGCCTGCCGCACCGGACTCAATCATGGACTTCATCAGTTCGTATGCATTGAGTGGACCGCCAAAACCGGCCTCGGCGTCGGCAATGATGGGTACCAGATAGTCCTCAACACTTTGGACGCCTTCGGCCCATTCGATCTGGTCGGCACGCATCAGGGCATTATTGATACGACGAACAACCTGCGGAACAGAGTTGGCCGGGTACAGGGACTGATCCGGGTAGGTGTGTCCGGCTAGGTTTGCATCAGCCGCAACCTGCCAACCGGAGAGGTAGATCGAGCGCAGGCCTGCTTTGACTTGCTGGACGGCCTGCCCGCCGGTCATCGCTCCCAGGGCATTGGTGAATTCACCCTTCTGGTGTTCAGTGGTGAGCTGGTCCCAGAGTTTTTCTGCACCGCGGCGGGCCAGTGTGTGCTCTTCTTGGACACGACCGCGCAGTCGAATAACTTCCTCGGCCTCGTAATCGCGAGTGATATTTTTCCAGCGAGGGTTGTTGTTCCAGTCTTGCTGAAGCTGATCTGCTGCTGCCTGAATTGCCTGTTCCATGTTTCTCCCTACATCACAGTTCAATTGGGTTTTACTAATTCGGACCTACCGAAAACGTATTTCTATGTGGTGTCGATCGCTGCCGTTGTGGTCGGTGCGATCGCTGTAAGAACTACTCTGCCGTGGATTGCAACATAGCAATAGACGAATCGCATGAAAATATTCCCAAAACTTTCCTGCACGGAAGTTAGGGCCACTTTTCGATAGTTTTTGGATTTTCCTTAAGACTGACCGCGTCGAGGTGATAAAAAGCGAAAAAATAAACAATCAATGTTCTAGTGATATAACTTGTGTTTTACGTTATTGCCTCAAATCAGCTGATAAGTGGGCTGAAAAAGTTTTTGCCAAGTTTGTTTGATGGCGCCGAAGTTTCGCGACCTTCAAGTATTTTCTTGCGGACATTTCGATATTTTTCAGAAAGCGCTGTGAAAAAACAGTAATTTTGACTACACTGCTTTTTATGGCTTCAAGCACAGATTCAGAATCGCAAGACCGTCCTGACGTTTCCGAGGCGGTATCGCCGTCCAAGATTGATCCAGTGATCCTCGGTCACAGGCTGCGCTATTTTCGCGCGGCAGCGAACATGACCTTGGATGAGCTAGCAAGCCAGCTAGGCGCCACAGCTTCGCACTTATCGATGATTGAAAACGGTAAGCGAGAGCCGAAAGTCTCGCTCTTGACCCATGGGGCTGACATTTTAGGTGTAGGCGTGGGGGACTTACTCCAGCCTGAAGCCCCCTCCGCGCGTGCAGCGCTCGAAATCTCAGTGGAAAAAGCCCAACGTAGCCGACATTGGGAAGCCATGGGGCTGCCGGCGCTTCGTGTCTCGTCTGGAACGCCAACGCCGGTATTGGAGGTTATCGATGGGTTGACCCGCGAATTGCGCCGACAATCTGCGGAGCAAGCTGCCACCCCGGAAGAGGCTCGACGAGCAAACGTCTCTATGCGCAAGGAACAGCGCGAACGCAATAACTATTATGCGGAGCTTGAACAGCAGGCACATGAACTCCTGGCAGCAGTCGGGCATGACGAGGGCCCACTGTCGTATCATGCCATCGCAGATATTGCCGATCACCTGAACTTTGAACTGCGATTCGTCTCTTCACTTCCGCACTCGACTCGATCAGTCACAGATTTGAAAAACCGCGTCATATTTTTGGCGGATTCACGCAATCCGGACCATGATCCTCGATCGGTCGCGTTGCAAGCATTGGTTTCCTACGTTTTGGGACATGGCGAGCCAGTGGACTATAAAGACTTTTTGCTGCAGCGGGTTTCAACCAACTATGTAACCGCTGCGTTGATGATGCCTGAAAAGTCCCTGGTCAAGCAGTTAAGGCAGCGGAAGAAGGATCGCGATATCGCCATTGAAGACATTCGAGATGCGTATTCGGTGTCCTATGAATCAGCTGCTCACCGCTTCACGAATTTGGCAACCCACCACCTAGAGATCGAGTGCCACTTTCAGAAAGTTCATGAGTCAGGTGTACTGCATAAAGCGTATGAAAACGACGGCGTGAACTTCCCGGTGGACTCCATCGGGGCCATTGAGGGCCAGGCCGCCTGCCGGTACTGGACTTGCCGTGAGGTTTTCGATACCAGTGACAGATTTCGGCCCTTCAACCAGTACACCGACACCTCGGTTGGGACCTACTGGTGTACCGCCGTGGTCGAGCCCTCGCAATCGGCGTTGTTTTCGTTATCGGTGGGGATCCCATTTGACCAGGCGCGTTGGTTCCGTGGTGCAGACACGGCGGAGCGCTCACGCTCAAACTGCCCGGACCCAACTTGCTGCCGAACACCGTCGGCCGAATTAGAAGCGCAATGGGGTGGCAACGCTTGGCCTGCAGCACGAACTAACGCACACATGCTCGCGGCCATGCCGCCCGGTGCTTTTCCCGGAGTGGATGACGTCGCGGTCTATGAATTCTTAGCTGCACAAGAACAATTCAGCCGTTAGGCCGACTTTCGAAGCGGCAGCTTGGACGATCCAACATGCCGCTGTTACCCTTATATAGCTAGACTGTTTGCGACAGCTGTGTCCTTTTCGTTCTGAATCTCCACAGCTTGTCACCCTGCCGAACGAAAGGTGCCCACCGCACATGCGTCTGACCCTTGGTAAATTTGTAGTTCACCCTCAGCACGGTCCTGCAGAGGTCGTTGAGCGTAAAACCAGGAAGGTCAAAGGTGAAGACGTCGAGTACGTGGTGCTGGAAGTAGAAGATCAGCGCCTGCAGATCGCCGTCCCCGAAGACAGCCTGTCTGAAATTGGTGTCCGCGACCTAGCCAGCCACACCCGGCTGCGGAAACTCATGTCACTGTTGGCAAAAACCGGTGACAAACTGGAAAAGCAGTGGTCACGCCGGTTGAAAGCTTTGCGCGAGAAACTTGCCACCGGTGACCTCGACAGCGTGGCAGAAGTTGCTCGTGATCTCTACCGTCGTCAGCAAGAAAAAGACCTCTCCATGGCCGAGCGCAACCTGTATCAGGAAGCCAAGGACATGGTCGTGTCTGAAGTTGCTCTCGTGCTTGATGTCGATCATGAAGAAGCAGAGAAGACCATTGATGGAGCCATTGACGGTGTTCCACTGACGCGTCTGGGCTTGGATCGCGGTAAAGACAAAAAATAGTTTTTCTCCAGATAGCAGCGCCGCCACGAAAATACATTCGGGGCGGCGCTGCTATCTTTCGGGAAGGTTATGCTGTCAACCCAGCATCATGATTGATCGGTGTGTTGTTCGTTGAATACCGAATAGGTGCGACGAAGGACCTTGCCGTTTTCGATCGTTTCCTGATTCTTCTCAGCCTGTTTCTCGACGGTGGCTACCGAGCGTGGTCGTATCTGGAGCACTTCCTCCGCGGGGATACCGGCGACAAGCTGGCGGGCACGCAGTATTTCGACGTCGATTTCAGCCCCGAGGAACAACACGATGTTGAACACCCAGACGACGAACAGGACAGCCATAATCGTGCCGATCGCTCCATACGAGGAGTACGACGCGAAGTAGGTCAGGTAAATGATCATGGCAAAACCTGCCACGATGATACCGACTACCGCGAAAATAGAGCCGGCGGAGAAAAGTCGGAAGCGCCGTTCAACGTTCCCGGTGAAGTGGTAGAGCACACCCGTCAACAACATGATGAGCATGAGGACAACTGGGTATTTTACCCAGGCCCAAATGGGCAAGAACGTCTCGGTCATGGTGGTCAACGCGCCTTCTGCACCCATAGCTTGGGCAATAGGTGCAAACACGGCATCGATGATCGTGGTATTCAACGCCAGCGAGATCAAGACAGCGACCACAATGATGACGACAACCAACGTGGTAGCCAACATGGCCAGAGTCAGGCGCACGAACGGACGACCTTCGACGACGCCGTACACATGGTTCATGTTGCGGGTGAAGGCCTTAACATATGCTGAAGCAGACCATAGCGCGACGAGTATACCGACGATCAGCGCGATCACGCCGCCGGACGCCGACTCGGTCATAGTGTTGACGAGATTCAACGCCATATCTTGATACTCAGCAGGAACGGTCTGCTCGACTAAGTCTTGAGTAAAGTTTTCGACTGCACCAGAGGCTGAAGCCAAGACCAGGGTCAGGATAGAAAACACGGCGAGTAGCGTCGGTGCCAGGGAAAGGACCGCAAAATACGTGAGGATAGCGGCGCGGTCGGTCCCCTTGTCTATGGAAAATTTCTGTACCGCACGCTTTAATGCATACCCGACGGCACTGGCCGGTAGTTTTTTAGCAGGCTCACGAGTCGAAGAGTCATTCAACGCTTGCTGCTCTGCGGCAATAGTGCGTTCTAATCTAGGTTGAATTGTCACAACAAACTTCTTTCTACCGTCGTGCAGCGGACCCTACCAGCTTAGAAACTCGCAGAGAGCTTGTCAGCTATCCCCGCGCGGTGGGACGCACGTATTTTTCTAGACCACGACCATTACCTTGAATTTATGCGGTTCATTGACAATACTTGCGGTGAACTAGGCCAGGATCACTGTCCACTGTAGAATCTGTTGGAGTCAGCGTACTGCTGGCTCCTCTCTATTTCCTATGTAGCAAGAAAAGTTATGCCAAAACCGTCTACTCGGCGCACGAGTCGCCTCACTACACCAGTGATGATTACCTTCGTGGTGGTTGCAGTCGTCATGCTGGGGTTAACCATTACTTCGGTGGTTAAAGCTATGACCCGGGGAGACGACCCAGTAGTCGTCAGTTCGGTGTTGACCGGCCAATCTATGGAAGTTAATCGCACCACTGGGCTGGACGTGATTCGCTTTCAGAACGTTCGAGCGCCCTTGCCGAAGGAAGAAGACGTTCCTGAGACCCTTGATACTTGCATGGCACAGGAAGCTACAGAGCATCTGCAGAGCCTAGCTAGCGAGGGCACGTCACTGGACGTCGAGATCGCGGCCTACGCGAATGCTCCGAACGGTGAGTTGTGGGCTGACATTTATCACGCCGGGAATGATCTTGGCCTGGAAATGGTCGAGTCGGGTTATGCCGTGGTGGATCCTGCCTCGGTTGACGACCCAGAAAAATTAGAAGAGCTGAAGGCCGCTCAGAAACAAGCCCGCGACGCAGAGCGCGGTATCTTTTCGAAAGATGCAGACTGCACCCTGCCATCGTATGTTGAGCCAGTGTTGGAACAGCTCGATGACCTACCGGCGTCCCCACAAGCCAACGACGTGACCGAGCTGACGAAATATATTGGCGAACTGAATAACCTTCGTTCGGGCGCCCAAGAGGCTGTCGCGGTGCTGACAGCAATCCCCGATACCGAGAATGATGATTCAGTTGCCGCTCTGGCCTGGGGGGATGCCAAAGAAGAGTACATCACAAGCCTCGAGGGCCACCTTGAGGATATCCGGGGACTCGTCGAAGATGCTCAAGACAAGCGTGCTGATCTCCAAGACGCCAAGACACTTGAGAACTCACCATCGCCTGATGCTCCTGCCCCGGAAGACGACCAGCAGGATGAGCAAGGGCAAGAGGAAGATCAGCAGGATGAGCAAGGGCAGGAAGAAGATTCGCAGGAAGATTCCGCTGCAGCGGAACCGACCACGGAACCTTCAGGTAACCCAGCCGTAGCCGAAGCCGAAGTTGAACCACAGACTACCGAAGAGCCCCAAGCTTCAAGTGCGGACAGCTCACCTGCTGAGCTCGGCGGTGCAACGGATGTAGATTCCGAATAACATCCGAAAATTATTGCAAAGAAACTCGATCGAGAGAGTCTCGGTCGAGTTTTTTGTTGCAAAAATGCGTACCCTTCCTGCGCCTCGAGGTGTGTGTTAGGTTTGACCCCACATGCCACGGTGGCCCAGAGCCATCACGGTAACCAGGAGGCGCAGCGCATGAAGCAGAACATTTTTGTCCTTGGCTTAGACGAACCCGGCCATAGTGAGTTAGCCGCTCTTCCACATGCTGGCTGGTGCAGTTTCCACGGTATTCTCACACTCGAGGATCTCCAAGACGGACTCATCTCCCTAGCTGATTTACTCGAACAGGCCGAAGAGCAATTAGACGCATTCGACGGGCCCATTGACGCAATCGTAGGTTACTGGGATTTCCCTGTTTCTGTGATGGTGCCCATCTTGTGTCAGCGATATGGGCTCCCAACAAAACCGCTGGAAGGCGTTGTCAAATGTGAGCATAAGTACTGGAGCCGGCTCGAACAACAAAAGGTCATCGATGAATATCCAGGCTTTGATCTGATTGATATTCATGACCCTTCGGCGAGACTGCCGCGGCACATGACATATCCAGCGTGGCTCAAACCCATAAAATCGTTCTCATCCGAGGGCGCACACCAAGTAAAAGATGAGAAGGAACTCCAGGAAGCTCTCGCAGAAGAACGAGAAGCTCCGGAACGAATCGGCGGCGCATTTGACTACGTCTTGGAAAAGTTGGACCTCCCCGAAGAGGTAGCCGAAATTCCGGGCGGCGCGTACATGGTCGAAGAGGCAGCAGGAGGACAGCAATACACGCTGGAGGGCTACTCTTGGGGCGACCAAATCGAAATTATCGGGCTGGTTGACTCATTCAACTATGAAAACGTCCCGAGCTTTCTGAAATACCAGTATCCCTCAACGCTGCCCGAACCTGTGCAGCAACATATCCACGATGTCAGTCGCCGCGTTATTTCTGCGGTTGGCCTCACCGATAGCACCTTCAACATCGAGTACTTCTGGGATGCATCTGCCGAGCGGCTCAGACTGCTGGAAATTAACAGCCGCCACTCGCAATCCCATGCACAAATGTTTCACTGGGTTGATGGTCAGCCCAATCACGCAGTCATGCTCGACCTAGCCCTAGGACGCGAACCACGTATGCCCAGCAGGCAGGGCAACCACGCGATAGCTGCTAAATGGATGCTAAGACATTTCCAAGACGGAGTTGTGCGCAAGGTGCCTACCGCAGACACCATCAGGGCTATTGAACAACGCTATGACAATGTCAGCATTGACATTGAAGTCGCTGTTGAAGAAGGTGCACGACTTTCTGACGCTGACACAGAAGATAGCTATAGCTTTACCCTGGCTGAAATTTTTATCGCAGGCGACACCGAACAACAACTCGGCGATATCTATGATGCGTGTTGTGAGGACCTGGCAATTGAAATTGCCGACGATGTGGAAGGAGCATGATGCGAACAGTCACTTCTCTGCCAAATACAATCGAAGAGACCGAACACCTTTGGATCCCGATGTCTGATGGGACCCGTCTCGCTGCTCGGCTGTGGAAACCGGTGTCCGCCGTAGAAGACCCGGTGCCTGCCGTATTGGAAATGATCCCCTACCGCAAACGTGATCTGACCGCTGTCCGCGATTCCATTCACCACCCGTATGTGGCCGGCCACGGATATGCGTGTCTGCGTGTTGACCTTCGAGGTAGCGGCGACTCCGAAGGCGTCCTCACCGATGAGTACCTGCAGCAAGAATTGGACGACGTCGAAGAAGTACTGGCATGGCTGATTGAACAGCCCTGGTGCAACGGACGCACGGGGATCATGGGCATCTCATGGGGTGGCTTCAACGGCCTCCAGGTGGCTGCTCGTCGGCCAAAAGGACTCGGCGCCGTCGTCACGGTCTGCTCGACCGACGATCGTTACTTCGACGACGTGCATTACATGGGCGGTTGTCTTTTGACGGATAACCTGTCCTGGGCCTCAACCATGTTCGCGTATAACGCCTCGCCACCTGATCCCGATCTCGTCGGGGAGCGGTGGCGCGAGATGTGGCAAGACCGGATCGAGCATAGTGGCCTCTGGTTAGAAACCTGGTTACAACACCAACGCAAAGATGAATACTGGCGCCACGGTTCCATCAATGAGGACTATTCAGATATCGAAGTGCCGGTCTTTGCCGTCAGCGGTTGGGCCGATGGTTATTCGAACGCTGTCTTCCGCTTGCTGCGCGGGCTTGACGTGCCGACGAGAGGTTTGATCGGGCCGTGGAGCCATAAGTATCCGCACCTGGGCCAACCGGGACCCGCCATCGGCTTTCTCCAAGAAATGGTCGATTGGTGGGATCACTGGCTCAAAGATGCCAAAGATAACGGTGCCATGGACGGTCCAGAACTGTCGATTTGGATGCAAGATTCGGTTGCACCGTCCACTACGTATGAGGATCGGCCGGGCCGCTGGGTTGGGGAGCCGAGCTGGCCGAGCTCCCGTATCGTTGAAGAACGCTACCCGCTCGGTCGGCACCGCATCTTCGATTCAGAAGCTTTGCGTGACGAATTTCCTAAAAGCCCCGAGCTCACGGTTCAATCACCGCTGTCGCTCGGACAGTATGGTGGCAAATGGTGCTCCTATAACGCCCCACCGGATATGCCCTACGATCAGCGCGAGGAAGACGGCGGGGCGATGGTGTTCGATAGCGACCCACTTGAAGAACGCCTAGAATTATTGGGCGCGCCGACCGTCGAGCTCAGCCTGTCAGCAGATCGGCCTGTGGCCATGGTGGCGGTGCGCCTTTCTGATGTTGCCCCGGATGATGCGGCAACACGGGTGAGTTATGGTGTGCTGAACCTGAACCACTTTGCCGGAGCAGATAACCCCCAACCCCTTGAGCCGGGGCAGAAGCAGACTGTGACAGTCCAACTTAACGGTTTGGCACAATCGTTTCCGGCTGGGCACCGGCTTCGGCTGTCGATATCCACCTCGTATTGGCCCGTGGTGTGGCCTTCCCCGGAGAAGTTCCGGCTCACGGTTGACCCGAACGAAAGTAGCTTGGTGTTACCAATCAGGCCAAGTTCCATCGACGATGACGCTGAATTGACCCCTACGTTCAGGCCGCCCGAAGGCGCTCCACCCCTTGAAACACTGCAGCTAGAGCCAGATGAGCACGACTGGAGCATTAGTCGTAATCTTGCAGAACTGACCGGCAAGCTAGAAGTGGTTAAAGACCTCGGCATCGTGCGATTCGAGGATATTGATCTGGATCTGACACGCAGGGCAGTCGAGCGATACACCTTTGCAGACGGCGATATGAACTCGGTTCGCGGTGAAACCATTTGGCATATGGGATTTGAACGTGAGGGTTGGAAGATTCAGACCCGCACGAAAACTGTGCTGACCTCTACTGTCGATGCGTTCCACATTTATGCTGAGCTCGACGCCTACGAAAATGACAGTCGCGTGGCTTCCAAAACTTGGAACACCACGGTTGCCCGCGATTATATCTAACTGGAGATTTTGCATGGAGATTCTCAGTAGCCGAACGTTGTTGCGACCAAAAAACCTTGCGCAGACCCAAGCGTTCTATCGAGACACCCTCGGACTGGCGGTCTTCCGAATCTTCGGCCCACGGGACAGCCCGGGGATGGTATTTTTCTGCGGCAACGGACTGTTGGAAGTCTCCGGTCAGGCTGAAGATGCAACGCCTCAAACCGCACAAATTTCGCTGTGGATGCAGGTCCGCGACGTTGAAGTTGAATATCAGCGTCTGACGGGTGTAGGCGTGACCATGCTGCGGGAGCCACGGACGGAGCATTGGGGCCTTATCGAAGCCTGGATCGCCGACCCCGACGGAGTGCAGATCGTGCTGGTGGAAATTCCGCACGATCACCCACTTCGCCAGGATCAGCGATAGCGACCCGCGATGTTACTCGGGTGAAACTACCTGCTGTGGCTTACGACGTAGCCCGCCCTGCCACATGATGTAATATGGGGTCTCAGCGGCAATGCGCTGATTGATGCCGGCGGTGACGAAGTCCTTGGCCCGCTCCGCTGCCTCCAACGCTGTGCGGCCTTTGGACAGTTCAGCGGCAACGGCTGCAGCCAGGGAACATCCGGCACCGGAAACGGCATGGTTACCGATCTTTGGCACACCGAGGACCTGCAGGTTTGAACCGTCATAGAACACATCGACCGCTTCTGGACCGGAGAGGCGAATGCCGCCTTTTGCCAGAACAGCCACGCCGGAATCGTCATGAATCTTGCGTGCGGCATCTTTGAGTTCGGCGAGGTTAGTGATTGTCATGCCCGAGAGCTGTTCTGCCTCAAAATGGTTCGGGGTGGTGACGGTTGCCAGGGGGAGCAACTTGGATTTCAAAGCTTGGTCGGTGTCTTGTGCTTCACCGGGCTCTTGACCTTTGCAGATCAAAACCGGGTCCAAGACCACGTTCTTCCACTCTTGGGATTGCAACGCGTTCGCAACGACGTCAATAGTTTCAACTGAACCCATCATGCCCAGTTTTACGGTATCGAGCTGGCCGGCAAAATTCGCTTGGATAGCTTCCAGCTGCTGTTCCAATACCTCAGGGGCGATTCGTGTGAGGCGGTGGTTCCAGTTGTCCTGCGGATTGTATGCAACAATGCAGGTCAGCGCGGCAGTACCGTAGGTGCCGAGCTCTTGGAACGTACGGAGGTCTGCTTGGGCACCGGCGCCGCCGGTTGCCTCTGACCCCGCGATGGTCATGGTGACTGCGGGTGAATGAATGTTATACATGCCCCCATCTTATATGGCATAGGCCAATGAGTGCATGTCTGGCGGGTCATATTTCGTCAGGGTTAGCGCTCGGCGAGACGACTTATTCGTCGTCAGTCCCGGCGGAAGCTTCTGGGTCAACCACATGGACAAACGAGCTCGCAGCCCAGCGGCCCATAGCCATGAGAATTGCAGCAGGGAAACCAACCAGGGGAATGAGCAACGGGATCAACCCCTCGCCGCCTGCGGTCAGCACAGTCAGACCGTAGAACATGCCGATGATCGCGTAGGCCATGATGTGGACTGCTTGATTAACCTGATGCCGCAGAAGCCAGTTCGCCAGCAATGCCAACGGCAGACCCAGGACCAGACCGGACAGACCAACTAGGGTCAAGATCGGCGTCAGATCGCCGACCGTATCTGAAATTGGCAAGAGATTCAGGATGACGACGATCGCAGCCATCACAATATTCGGCACCAACCAGGCCACGAGGAAACCGTAAATCGACATCGAAAGCCGAGGCTTTGGTCCGGTATTACGGCGACGCTTGGGTGCGGAATCGTATTTCTCTGGAACGGGTGTGGTCACAACGAGCCTTAGAACGGGGTCACGCGAGTACTGACAGCGTTTAGTCTAGTGCTTTTTGAAAACAGACGAGTAAGCTTGGCAGTTATGGCAACAACGACATCTGGCGCCCGGGCATGGACCGTGGTAGTAGCTACGGGCATCCTGGCGGCGATGCACGTATGGAAACTGCCGTCCGCTCTGGAGTTTATCCGGGCTGATCTGGGCATCAGCCTTGTGGCGGCTGGGACCCTGGTGGGTGTCGTACAGTTGGCCGGTGCGCTTGGAGGGCTTGCCGCTTCGGTGGTTTCCGAACGAATTGGCGCGAAATATACCCTGGTGGTTGGTATGGCGCTGGCCGGTATTGCTTCGATTGCCGGTGGAGTGAGCATCAACGCAGGCTGGTTGATGACTACCCGAGCAATCGAGGGGGTCGGGTTTATCCTTATTACGGTTGCGGCCCCGGCATTAGTGCGAGCACTTGCACCGCGACAAAGCGTCAACGCCGCCATGGGATGGTGGGGCGCATTTCAAGGCATCGCCCTGTTCCTCGGGGTCGGTATCTCAGCGGTGTTACTCAATGCCACCGAGATTTCCTGGCAGATCTGGTGGATCATCATGGGTGGTGCCACGTTAGGTTTTATCCCGGTGATCCTGCGCAAGGTGCCTGCGGATACCCCGGGTGCTATTAACTTCAGGCGGATCAGTCGGTTGATCGGTAAGTCGGTGAAAACTCCGTTGCCGTGGGCGCTCGGCATCATTTTCTCGTCCTACACCCTGCAGTGGGGTGCGATCCTGAGCTTCTTACCCACCATCTTCGGTGAGGTGGAGCTGAGTTCCGCAGTCAACGTTGCCATCGTCGTCGGTATTGCGACTGCAATTGTCGGAGGACTCAACGGGGTAGCCAATATTCTCACCGGGGTGCTGTTACAGCGTGGGCACCCGCCACGTAGGCTCCTGGTAACCGGGCTGATCACCATGGCTGTAACCTCGACGCTGGTCTTTGCCCCTGACTGGTCGAGCGTGCCCGGACACGTGGTGTGGCCGTTGCTTGCTGCCGCAATTTTCTCGTTCGCCGGTGCACTCGTTCCAACGACCGTGACCCGCCAAGCTGTCGACATCGCCCCGCCGGGTGGCTCGGCCGCAGCCGTGATCGGGCTCATGACCCAGCTCTATAACCTGGCAAACTTTCTGGGGCCCATCATCCTGTCGGCAATCGCGGCAGCAGCGGGGAACTGGCAGATGTCTTGGACTATGACGGTCACAGCATCGGCAGTTGGCATCACCACCGCGATGATCTTTGTGCCACGTGGTACTGACCCATTCAAAACTTCGGGGCAGTCTTGATTACAATATCTATGAACTATGTCGCCGGCTGGGGCAGCAGCTGAGTACGGGGCCGTTGAGGCCGTGACACCGTCGCGAGACAACGTTTTTATCTAAGGACGCTTCGTGACTGAAACACCACATGCCAAAGGACAGTTCCAAGGAACGTTCGCACCAATTAGCTCCCATGTTTATCCGGTGCTCTTCGCCATCATGGCCGTGGTTTTTATCCTGTCGAATATTGGCGCGGCAAAAGGCGTGCAAATTGGGCCACTGCTCACCGACGGCGGGTTCTTCTTATTCCCTGTGGCCTACATCGTTGGCGACATCATATCCGAGGTCTACGGCTTCAAAGCCTCTCGACGTGTCATCTACACCACGTTTCTGATCGCCGCATTCGCGTCGCTGACTTACTGGATTATTATCATCTTGCCTCCGGCGGAGTTCTATGACGGCCAAGAAGCGCTCGTCCGAACACTTGGCCCGGTGCCACTGATCGTGCTGGCGTCTCTGGCAGGGTTCTTTGTCGGACAGCTCTCGAATGCGTGGATCATGGTGGCTATGAAGCGGCGTAGTGGCGAGCGATACCTCTTTGGACGCATCGCTGCCTCCACGTTGGTGGGTGAATTGCTCGATACCATCGCCTTTTCGGCTATCGCTGCCACGGTCATCGGCATCGAGACGTTTGGCCAATACCTCGTGTTTGTGCTGATCGGCTGGGTCTGGAAATTCACGGTGGAAATTGTTCTGGCACCGGTAACGATGTGGACGATCCGTAAAATCAAGGCCGCCGAACCGCAATACGGCACCGTCATAGGTGAATAAGATGTCGTTGTGTTGCAAGGAACCTTGTCAAGTATGCAAGAACCTGATTGTATAGGTCAACAGAATCACGAGCGTTGATCAATGAAGCCCTGGCTGGTCAGCCAGCAACCCTCTGCCCGTAGTGGGGTGCTCCAGGTGATGATTCGGCTGAGTCCAACCGTTCTCAGCAAGTATTGGCGCCGAGCGTGGTCACCTTTTAGCCGACGCCACGATCATTTCAGGAGTCTGGATGACACAGACATTTGTTCCATTGACCGCACAAGCTGCCGACGAAGACACCGTCCAGCAGCTTTGGGACCAACTCACCCCGGTATTCGATGATATTGCAGCGACCGCACCCCAACGTGATGCGGCTGGAACCACCGATACCTCTCCGGTCGAGGAGCTCAGGGCAGCAGGTTTCACTCGTCTTCGTGTGCCACGACAATATGGTGGGCACGGTCTCTCGTTACCGCAAGCGTATGAGTTTTTCGTTGCCTTGGCCGCCGCCGATTCGAATTTCGCCCAAGCACTCCGTGCCCACTGGAGCTTCATCGAAGACGTCCTCAGCCGAACCGACGAACAAGCCGAGTTTCAACACCGTTGGCTCACCCGACTGGGTGCCGGCGATATTATCGGGAACGCGATTACCGAACGTGGCAACGCACATGGCGAAGCCACCACCCGACTGTCACAGCGCGATGGCCAGTGGGTGTTGAATGGCACGAAGTTCTATTCGACCGGTACCGGCTACGCGGATTGGATTGCGGTGGCCGCTACCGGTGACGACGGTGAACCAGTCTCGCTGACCGTGCCAGTTGGTGCCCCAGGAATTGAAATCTTGGACGACTGGGATGGGTTCGGCCAGCGTCTTACCGCCTCGGGCACCACTCATTTCCGCAACGTGGTGGTCGATGAGTCTGAGCTGTTTCCTGTCGGCTACGGACTCGATTCCGGAGAGCGCACCGCATATGGGCAGGCCGCGTGGCAAACAGTCCACCTGGCAACACTCGTCGGTATCGCTCAAGCAGTCCTGCGGGATGGTACTGAATACGTGCGATCTCGGACGCGAACATTCAGCCACGGTGCCGCCGACGCCGTCCGCCATGATCCACAGGTGTTGCAACTCTTGGGGGAACTCAGCGCGCAGGTTCGGGGCATCGAAACCATTTTCCGGGCCATCCCACCTCTGCTTGCCGAACACTTCGCGGCCGATGCACGCGACCAGCCGCTTCCTGAAGCTGAGATTGATGCGCTGTATGCGCAGGTCTACCAAGCGCAACAGATCATCGCCCCGCTCACCCTTGAAATTGCCACGAAGATCTTCGAGGTAGGCGGGGCGTCGGCAACTTCGCAATTGCGTGCTTTGGACCGTCATTGGCGCAATGCACGCGTGTTGGCCAGCCACAATCCGCTGATCTACCGCGCTCGCATCCTCGGCGACTACCTGGTCAACGGGAAATCGCCGGAACGCAAGTACACGGTTGGACAAGCATCTACTTCGAGTAGTAGCGGCCTAGCATCTGCGCTTTGAACTCGTAGAAATCACCGTCGATGATTGACTGGCGTATGTTGTCTACTAAGCGAATGATGAACCGCAGATTATGGATGGACAGCAGTGTGCCCGAGAGGATTTCATCCGCCTTGATCAGGTGTCTGATATAGGACTTCGAGTAGTTGGCGCACGTATAGCAGTCGCAGTTTTCCTGCAGTGGCGATAGGTCCGCTGCGAACTGGGCACGCGGCAAGTTGATACGCCCGTACTCGGTATAGAACGCTCCGGTACGAGCGACTCGGGTGGGGGAGACGGCGTCGAACGTATCGGCGCCGGCTTCTACCGCCGCGAATAAATCATCCGGTTCGGAAATACCCAGTAGGTGGCGGGGTTTGTCCTCGGGCAGTTCTTCTGCGCACCATCCCACGATGGTCCCGAGGTTTTCTTTCTCGAACGCACCGCCGAGCCCATAGCCGTCGAAGCCCGCTTCGGTGCCCTCGAAATCTGTGCTCATGGCACGGAGATCCTGGCACGCTTTACGTCGCAGATCCTCATACTGGGCACCCTGGATGACGCCGTAGAGCGCCTGATAGGGGCGATCGGCGCGGGCCTGTGTGAGTTTGGCATGTTCGTCGAGACTGCGCTGTGCCCAACCGCGGGTGCGCTCCAGCGACTCTACTTGGTAGCCGCGTGAGTTATGCAGTGTGGTGAGTTCGTCGAACGCCATCATGACGTCGGCTCCCAGCTGGTGCTGAATGTTCATGGAAATTTCGGGCGTGAACCGGTGACGGTCCCCATTGATGTGGGAGGTGAACCAGACGCCGTCGTCGTCCACGTTTGCCAGACGTTCTTTGCCCGGGGCCACGGCGTCGTCGGAACCGACTTTGCCCTGGGCCTGGGGGCCGGACATATCAATGACCTTTTTGAATCCAGACCCCAAGGACATGACCTGGAAACCACCGGAATCAGTGAAGGTCGGGCCGCGCCAGTTCATGAATTTGCTCAGCCCACCGTGTTTATCGAGCAGCTCTGGTCCGGGCTGCAGGTACAGGTGATAGGCGTTGGAGAGCACGGCTTGAGCGCCCAGCTCTTTGACCACTTCGGGCAGCACCGCTTTGACGGTGGCTTTCGTGCCGACTGGAATATATGCCGGTGTCTGAATATCACCGTGCGGCGTATGAATGGTTCCGGTACGGCCGTGTGCGCCTTCAAGACGTGTGCCAAGGGTGAAAGAAAAATCGCTGGGTTTTGCCATGAGCTTCAGTCTAGTCTGCCTGAGCGTCCGTTAGCGCGTAAGCTTCCTGATCGAAATGCTCGTGTCAGCCAGCTGTTCTGGGTCCACTGCGATGCCGCGGGTGATCATACGAGTAGCCGCACGGATGATCATCTGCTCGTCAAGGGCTGCCGCACCGACCAGCTGATCGTCATCAACAACAAAAATTGCGTTGTCGCCGCGGTGTACGAGGTGTTCGTGCGCCTGGGGGATGACTCTTCCTACGGCCTGGGCGTCGTGGCCAAACTGATCCGACCACACCCACTGCGGCGTGGGGGCATTCGGCTCAGTGCCCATGATCGTGTGGACGACGCGTGCGGCAGATGCCCGGCCGTGGTCCCAGTGGTCCTGGCGGGATTGATCGTGGATGCGGCAGACGTCGCCGATCGCGTAGACACCCGGCATGTTGGTGCGGTAATTTTCGTCGACCACGATCCCGTCGTCGATGGTTACCCCGGTGCCTTCAGCGACCTGCACTGCAGGGTCAACTCCCACTGCAGCGATAACGAGATCAAAGCGATCCAAGTCTTCATCCACGGTCAAGCGGCGCGGGATGACGTCAACGTGTTGAGCCATTGTGGCATAGAGCTTGTCTGCCAGTTCACCAAACACTTCGGCTGCTGGAATATGCGGGGTAAACACACTGACCTGAGCGCCCAGCATTTGGGCCGACGTCGCGAGCTCTGGGGCGAGCAAGCCACCGCCGGCGATGGCAACCGATACACCGGGGCCTAAGAGGTTTCGTAACATATCGGCGTCAGCCAGTGTACGAAACGTGTAGACAGGTTTGGGTAACTCCAGCGTTTTGGGTGTTGCACCGGTGGCGATCACAATATGCTCGGCTTCGAAGCGTTGGCTTGCGGTTTCAACGCTTCCGGGCCCAAACCCCACAGCGGTGTCCTGCACCCAGATCACATCGTTTTCGGCGAACCAGGTCTCTGGTGCAAGCGCTAGATCGACGTCGTCACCCACCAAATATTCGGTGGATAACGGCGGTCGGTCCAGCGCGGTTTCGTGCGGATCAATAATGGTGATCGTACCGGTGTAACCGGCATCGCGCAGTCCAGCAGCTACCGAGAACCCGGCAACCGAACCACCAAGAATAACGGTGTTAGGCATCGAATTTCGGGGTCAGCAGTACCCGGCCGTCGACGACGTCGACATCGTGGGTTGGCGCATCCTGCGTAGCCGGCAGATTCAAGACCTTGCCGTTGGCCAAGCAAAAGCTCGAAGCGTGTTTGGGGCATTCGACTGTGCCGTCTTCAACCCAACCCTCGGAAAGGGAATAGTTGCCGTGAGTGCAGCGGTCATTCAGCGCGTAGATACCTTCTTCTGTGCGGAACACGGCGATCGGTTCGCCACCGGTCACATCGTGACCAACGTAGACGCCCTCTTCGAGAGGAAAATCGTTTTCTGCGCCTATATCAATATTTGTCATACTTGCCTCCAGTATCAGCTTAGATTCCCCAGTTTGCCCAGGCCATTGCCTGTGTCACAAGTTGGGCCCGGCCGCCTTCGAATTCATTCTGCACGTCGGCGGACAGTGCCTCATCCGGGGTCAGCCACGCTACCTGAAGGGCATCTTCGCGTGGCTGTGTGTCACCGCGCACCGGCACGACGTAGCAGAGGGCGACTGCGTGCTGGCGCTCATCGGTGAGCCCTGATGTGGAACCATACGGGAAGTATTCGGCCACCGTAAAGGGAGTCAGCGTCATGGGTAATTGGGGCATGGCCAATGGGCCCAGGTCTTTTTCCAGGTGCATCATTAATGCATCGCGGACCGGCTGCATATATTGCACTCGGCCGGAGACGAAGGAATATCGGAACGTGCCGCTCGTGTCGGCCCGGTATAACAGGCCTACTTCGACGACGCGACCGTGGGAATCGAGGCGGACAGGAAGAGCTTCAACATAGACCATCGGTAACCGGGCTCGGGCCGCGGCGAGTTCTGTTTCATGGAGCCACCCGGGATTCGGGTCAGGAGTTCGAACCGTCATGGGCCCCACTCTACAACTACAATTGACGCTATGCCTTCATACCGTGCGATCCTGTCTATCGGCGACGTTCATCCAGGTCATGGCCCCGAAGCGGTTATGGGCTCTGCCGTCGCGGCCGTGTCGTCAATCGCCACCGTGGAACAGACCGATATCCAAGTGTTGTCCAACGTGCCGCAAATCGTGGTTCGTTTTCATATTGATGACGATGGCGATGCGCATACTGTTGCCGATGCGATGCATGACGCCGTGGCTGAAGTGGCGACTACCGGCCCCGCTCGGTTGTTGCTGCGACGTGGAGGCCGTTGGCTACCTGTTTAGGCTGTGGTTGCAGTTCGGGTGGTT
>NZ_JAKDKW010000107.1 GCF_030453185.1 Yaniella sp.
CATAGAAGAATCCGAAATTACCCCACGGTGCATAACAAAAGAAGTCACCGATCTCCGCGGCCATCCCAGGTGCTCCAGTAGCATCGATTCTCTCGTCTGGGAAAGCGATCTTCTCTTTACCGTGAAAATCTTCGAAGGTCACCGTCATCGGTAGCTTCGACAAGAAATCTTGGGTTGCAGCGTTATTCTCGGTCATGGTGACTTCCACACGAGTCGTGTCAGTGGTGAAGTGAACGATAGAAACAGTCAATTTTCCTCCTGGTTATTGGGTTACCTTCGAGTCAAGCACCGATAGGCGTTGAGAGGGAGCCCTAGCTGGAGGAGGTACTTGGAAAGTCCCCTTCGTTAGTCGGTTTTTCGATTCGTCAATTTATCGCGCAAGCGATCGACCATGCCGACTCCAGCGCCAACGGTCTTGTGATACAGCTGGGAGTGCGGGGCATTTGGGTGCGGACGCGTCTGTGCCATGTGTTTGGCTTTTTCAACCTTCTCGCCCATCTCGCGCAGTTGCTCTGCGGGGATATGTTCGCGAAGTTTTGGGAATTGTTCGTCTTCCTCATCACTGACATGGTGGCGAAGATGTGCTTCCAATTCGTCGAGGACCTGCATGAAACGGCCGTCATCCGCTGGCACATCCTCTAAGCGTTTCATGACTTCGTCGAGCTCCTTATGCTCTTGGATATCGTGCTCAACTTCTTCAGCACCATTCGGGAGGTATTCTTTCATCGCCGGGTATACCTGCATCTCTTCCGCGACGGAGTGGCGAACGATTTCGGCAATGACGGTATCTGCGGTATCTCGACGAAGCTCGGCGTTCGTTGCCTGTTTGATCTCGCCAATAAGCTCCAGCATGGCTTGATGGTCGGCCGTGAGAATATCAACGACATCTTGGTCAGAAGAAGTAGGACTTTCGGTAGTCATAACAGGCCTTTCTCAGAGGATCACTTACGGTTCCCACGCTAGTCCGCCCCACGAGCCTCGTCTATAGAACAACTTGCTGCCCTAAAGATCCGTACTTGGTGTGGGCGAGTGAGCAGGGTGCCCTTGGCTCGACCGGGGGCAGGAGTGTCGGAAGGTCGCATAGGTTTAGGCCTGATAGGTACCGACATAGAGTAGAAACGATGAACGATGTGAACCGTAATATGAACAGCAACTCCCCCAAGGAATTTGCTCTCGATGCTGTGGCTGCCGGCCTGCCAGCCGCACGGCTGATTCCCGCACTGTTAGATGATCAGCAGCCTACCGAAACACCATTGCGCGCTGTTGTAGTGGCTCCACCGGGTACTGGCAAAACAACCGTCGTACCGCCAACTCTGGCGAATCGATTGCACCATCGGGGCCGTGAGGGCAAGGTCGTCGTCACCCAACCTCGTCGGATGGCCGCTCGGGCTGCTGCACGTCGGCTAGCGCACCTGACCGGGACTAAAGTTGGTGAACAAGTCGGGTATACAGTCCGCGGCGACCGGAAGACCTCAGACGCCACGAAGGTAGAGTTTGTGACCACCGGGATCTTGTTGCGACGGTTGATATCGAATCCGGATGCAACCGGCATTGCGACCATCGTCCTTGATGAAGTCCACGAACGCCAACTGGATACGGATCTCACGTTTGCGATGGTCCAGCAGCTGGGCGAACTGCGTGGGACAGCGGATCCGCTAGATATCGTAGTGATGTCGGCCACCCTAGATGCTGAGTTTTGGGTGGGCTTATTGACAACCGACGGTGCTGAGCCAGCACAGACCCTGAGCGTCGAGGCAGTGACCTATCCCCTGCGAGAACACTGGGCGCCGTTGCCGGGCACCCAGCGGGCCCTCGACGCCCGCGGCGTGACCAACCAGTTCCTCCAGCACATCGTCCAGACCGTGATAAAAACGGTTGACGATGAACCTGACGGCGATGTCCTGGTGTTTCTGCCCGGGGCCCGAGAGATCGACCGGGTGGCGCAACAGCTGACCGGTGCGACCCCGTGTGAAGTGTTGCCGCTGCTGGGATCTACTCCGGCCGCCGAACAAGATCGGATCCTGAGCCCGCCGACTTCTCGCCGCACCAGACGCATTGTATTGGCCACAAATGTTGCCGAATCAGCGCTTACGGTTTCTGGTGTGCGGATTGTTGTGGATGCAGGTTTGGACCGCCAGCCTCGGCTGGATACCGGCCGCGGTGTGGCGGGACTTGTAACGGTCGGGGCGGCCAAATCGGCGATGGTCCAGCGCGCCGGGCGTGCTGCACGTGAAGCGCCCGGACTGGTGGTGCGGTGTCTGTCCGACGCCGAGTTCGCTGCTCGCCCTGCGCACAGGCCAGCCGAGGTCCGGACCGCGGATCTGACCCAGGCGGTGTTAGACCTGGCGAGTTGGGGCGCCGCTGATGGTTCCGGGTTGAAATTGCCAGAGCCACTACCAGCGCGGGCATTCAATGCAGCGGTAGACGGCTTGACCCAACTGGGTGCCGTAGAGCGTACAGGCCTCAGTGAAAAATTCCAGGTTACCGACCTGGGACGAAAACTGTCCGTCCTGCCGGTAGATCCCCGATTGGGCCGGGCGCTCTATGACGGTACGGAGTTCGTGGGTGCCCGACTGGCCGCCGACGTCGTAGCTGCGCTATCTTCTGATGAACGCGCCGAAGGTGCTGATCTTGGAAAGTTATTGGGCAGATTGCGCTCCACACGACCGAAGCGTTGGATAGATGACGCTGCACGATTATTGCGTGCAGCGTCCCGGGGCAATGCTGCCCCGCATACCGGATATGACTCCGCTGGGCCATACGATCCGGGGCTGGTTACCGCCCTGGCCTATCCCCAGCAGATTGCTCGACGACGTCCAACGGGAGGTGCCCATGGCGACAACGCCGAATACCTCCTTGCTTCAGGAACAGCAGCATCGCTGCCCCGCGGTTCATCGCTGCAGGGCGCGCCCTGGCTCGCAATCGCCGACGTTACGCTCCACGGAGAGCGAGCCATCATTCGCACCGCCGCCGAATTGGACCAGGACTACGCCGAACTTGCGGCTGGAACCCTGCTCACGGAACAAACACAGGCGCGCTTTGTCGATGGGAAAGTCTCAGCACGTGCCATTGTTCAGCTGGGGGCGATCCAGCTGTCATCAACACCGATCAAACCCACCCCGGAACACACGCGGGATGCAGTGGCCGCTGATATTCGCAGTGCCGGTGTTTTAGAATTCTTTGGCGTGAGTGCAGAGGCCAAACAGCATGCTTCCTTTAACAGCCTTCGTGCTCGGCTGGGCATGCTGCGCAGGGTATATGGTGCACCCTGGCCGGATGTTTCCGATATTGCACTGACCGATCGACTCTACGACTGGTTAACACCGGAGCTTGAGCAATTGGCATCTGGAGCCCGAGTTGGGCGTATCGATCTGACCTCCGCCCTACGGCGTCTCTTGCCTTGGCCGCAGGCCTCACGCATGGCTGAGCTGGCGCCCGAGCGGATTGGCGTCCCATCCGGGGCGACGGTTCGGCTGGACTGGCCCGCGCCGGAGAATCATACCGACGACGACATCGCCTCACCGGTTCTGGCGGTGAAACTTCAGGAGTGCTTTGGTTGGACCGCCAGCCCCACCGTCGCTGAGGGGCAGGTGCCGGTTGTGCTGCATCTATTGTCGCCGGCCCGTCGCCCGTTAGCCGTGACCGTTGACCTGGCCAGCTTCTGGCAGAACATTTACCCGCAGGTTCGTGCCGAGAACCGTGGCCGGTATGTCAAACATCCTTGGCCCGAGGACCCACTGACCGCCGTCGCTACCGCCAAAACGAACCGAGCCCTACGGGGCGGTCAGCCACCCAAGAGGTGACCTCGGCCGTTACGATTCGGAGGGCATGATTTCTTCCAGTTCCGTTAAGAATTCTTTCAGTACCGGTCCGTTTGTTTGCGCGCCGGCGAAGCCTTCGTGGAAGAACAAGGACACAGCAAGATCGCCGTGGAGCGCCATGATCCAGGTGTGCGCCAGGTCTTCGCCTTCTGAGACGTATTCTGCTGTACCGGTCTTGGCTAAGACCGGTGCACCGGGCACATCCTGCAGGATCGGTACGGTTCCGGTTTCAACCGGACCGGACATCAACTCGCGCAGCTGAGCGGCTTCGTCCTCGGTGAGCGGTGTATTACCCAGCAGGTTCTCATTCTCAGTGGGATCTACCGATGGATCGCTGACCAACACCGGGCTAACTGTTTCCCCGGCAGATACGGAGGCAGCAACGGTGGCCATACCTAAGGGTGATGTTTGCACCAGTCCTTGGCCAAACAGTCCAGCTGCGTGTTGGGTGCCTTCAACATCGGTGGGCACTGAGCCCAGGAATGCACCGTCATAACCAACGATGGGATCTTCAACCAGACCCAGCGCGGTGGCTGCATCATGTTCCTGCTGCGGAGAGATATCTTCAAACTGTCCCACAAAACTGGTGTTGCAGGATTGGGCAATAGCATCGGCCAGGGTGATCTCACCGAGGTGGTCAGACGGGTAACCATCGAAATTGGAGATCTCTGTGCCGCCGACATTGATGGTCTCGGGACACTCGACTGTTGACTCCGCGTCCATACCGTTGCGCAACATAGCAAGTGCCGTCACGATTTTGAACGTCGATCCTGGAGCATAGGACCCTTGCATAGCCAGTGGCCAGCTGGTGTCTTCGGGCCCATCCGCTGCAGCGAGAATGTGGCCATCAGAGGGGCGGATGGCGACCAGGCCCGCCAACACATCGGAGTCTCCGATCGTCTCTTCGGCCAGTTCTTGGATGCGGGTGTCCAAGGTTGTGGTGATCGCCGTACCGTCCTCAGACTCTCGGCTGAATTCAACCGGGTCACTGTCCGGCAAATCCTCGGTGGAAACATCGGCGTTGTCCACGGTAATCTCCAGGCCGTTGGTTCCGGAAAGCTCCTCGTTATAGGTGTGTTGCAGCCCGGAGAGCCCCGTGGGCGTTCCGGCGGTCATTTCACCATCGGAATTTTCGACCTGCTCGGCGCTTGGCTCGCCGTATGAGCCGAGCAGAGACCGGGCAAAGGTCGCGGTTGGCCCCAGCACCATGGTGTCCTCCCGGGCAACCGCGCCGGGAATTTCCGTTATTTGGTCAGAGGGGATGTCCGTTTCGTCGTCGTCACGCAACACAATGAATTCGACCCACGCACGATCGCCCGCAGCCTGCACGCGATCAATAAAGGTATCGGTATCCAGGTCCAAGGCCTCGGCTAATGCTGTAGCTGACTCTGCAGCAGCCTCACTCACCTCGTCATCGGTCGGTTCTTCACCATCTACTGCGAGTTCATTCAGCAGATGGGTTTTGTCGATTCCGATGCGCTGGACCGGGCGTTCGGTTGCTAACGGCACATCCTGGGTATCAAGAATCTTCCCGCGCTGAGCAGGTGCTACCGCTACATCAACGCGACCACCCTCGGCCAATCCAGGCACCAGTGTCTCCGCTGCTAGCTGCGGTTCCCACGCCTCAGCTTCGTCATCCCACACCAGAGTAGCCTGCGTGGTGTATGACCAGTGATCCTCAGATGTTGCGTCGGACTCTACTGGTGCATCTGATGCTTCAGCGGCGTCCTCGGCCTCTGTACCATCGGACAGGTTCCAGGTGACGGTGTAGTCAGCCGTTGCGGTGAGCTCATCAGCGTCATCTTCGACGACGGAATCCAAGCTCACCGTCGCAGGATAAGCGGCCAATGCAGCGGTGGCTTCAGCCAAGGACTCCGGCTCCATCGACCCCTTGGCCAAACTGGCGCCATCTAGCGCTTCTAACTGATCCGAACTGAGCTGCTCAGCGAACTGTTCGGCGGCTTGGGTTGGGTCATCAACCTGTCCGCACGCA
>NZ_JAKDKW010000108.1 GCF_030453185.1 Yaniella sp.
CCCACCGAAGAATTTTAGGCAGACGTCCGACTACTCATCGGTGGATCAAGGCTAAACTCAACTAGGTGATGACGATCTGATACTTGGAGGGACGGTGGCGTAGATGCCGCCGCTAGCGACCTGGCATCCTACCCCTAAGCACTTCTTGGACCTAAAACCTATGCCAGGCCACCAGCCACCACCCCACGGTGGTCCAGCCTAGAGCGGGTGCGCAAGGCCCACAGCCTCATGGCGACTCAGGCCCGCCAGGGCAGACCATTTCCTTACCTCCAATCGCAGCTGCTCTCCCATGTGCAAAACCCGCTGTCGTCGCGCACGAATCGGATTGAAGGCAGTGTTATGCGTTCTTACGGCAAGTACTCTCGCTATAGTGGGAAAGCGGCCGGAACGCCCCAAACGCGCCGTGGTGGTTGCAACAACGCACCAGCCCCTCCACGCGTTCATCCCGCCACAGCATTATGATATGACTCCACGAGTCCAACCCGTCATCGACGAACCCCTCGAACAGGCGCTCGATAGCCGTGCCTTTTCCACCGAAAAAGTCATCGGCGTCCAACACGGCTGGGGCGGCCGATCATCCCGACCATGACACGCCCGAAAAAGCACTCATTTAGCAAAGAAGCCGATTACCAGGCACCTACCTGGCGTAAACCATCCAACCATTAAACCCTTGCACTATTCTTGAGACAACAAAAGCTCCGGAAATGAATTCCAGAGCTCTTGTCATCCATGTCACGACTCATCTGTCAACGATGTCCGACTCAGAACAAGTGTGGAGGCAAGGGTGTGTAGTGTCACGACATTGTTGACATGTCTTGACTGCAGTGAACCCAAGAGACCATTGACCGATGAGTCGCGACATCGTGGACACTGTGTGGCGCGATGATGGGCTATGTCTAGGTCTCAAAAGAATCCGGTTATTGTTCGTTCGGTGGTGGATCAAGGCTTGAGTATTGCTCAGGCTGCAGCGAAGTTGGGGGTATCCCGGCAATGGGTTCATCAGCTCGTGCAACGGTATCGATGCGGTGGGGTCACTGAGGTGTTACCCCAATCTAAGGCACCCAAATCCCGACCCCACACCACGACCGAGGCAGTGCGCGCCCGGATTATTGCCTTGCGCCAGGCCCTGGTGGCCGACGGTGCCGACGCTGGCCCAGAAACCATCGCCTGGCACCTCGAACGCGAAGGCTTCCAGGTGCCATCCACCTCCACCATCCAACGCAGCCTGCGGGCTGCTGGCCTGGTGACCCCACAACCAAAGAAACGCCCCAAATCCTCGTATCTGCGATTCCAAGCCGAGCTACCCAATGGATGTTGGCAGGCCGATATCACCTACTGGTTTCTCGCCGATGGCACCCGCGTGGAGATCTTAGATTTCTTAGATGACCACTCCCGGTTGCTGTTGACCATCCAGGCCAAAGCCCTGTGGACCAGTGCCGATGTCGTCGCGGTCATGGATCAATCGATTAGCACCTATGGGCCACCGGCTGCCACGCTGACCGATAACGGGATGGTCTTCACCGCGCGATTCACTGCCCGGCCCGGGGTCAAAAACGGATTCGAGAAACTGCTGGCCGCCCATCAGATCCAACAACGCAACGGGGCACCCTCGCACCCCCAAACCCAAGGCAAAATCGAACGGTTTCACCAGACCCTCAAACGCTGGCTGGGCGCCCGAGCCTTGCCCGATTCACTCGAGCAGTTGCAAGGGCTCTTAGATGTGTTTGCGCACTGGTATGACACGGATCGGCCCCACCGGGCCCTGAACCGACGCACCCCGTCCCAGGCCTACACGGCTTTGCCCAAGGCGACTCCGAAGACCACCGCCGAGCCCGAGTACCGCACCCGAACCGACAAGTGTTTGTGATCAACTAGAAGTAGGCCAGATGAGCAGGAATTTCCAGCCAGTTCAGCGGCTGGTTTCCAGCCAAAAGAGCGATAAGAATCCGGCCAGTTATCCACATGCATGTTGTGTGGTGTTGTCCAGTTGATCTCCAGATGATGGATGCGTGTGCTGTCGCAGTTGTTATAAACGGCGATGAGCACCTTCTGTCCTGGTATATGAGTTCCTCATGCGCTACTATCTTTTCACCCAACGGCAGCGCGGGAAGGAACTGGAAAGTCCATGACGGTGCCCATGCGTGCGCCGTGAGGCGCTTGTTGATCGAGTGGAGGTGCGAAACCTTCACCAAAGGCCTTGTCGTAGCAGGGTCGTTGTAGCTGAGAGCAGCCTGATCCAGGAGACGCTGGTTCAGGTGGCAAGCGGCTCTGACAAAGCACGGACGTGCTAGGACTGCCAGATAGGGCGGGTCGTGCAAGCAAGATGAAAAGGCATACGAGAGGAACCGTCGTTTTACACTTCTCAAACTGTCGCCGGCCGCAACCTGGTGGATTGGCCGGAGGTGGCGCACAACCACGGATATCGTGGTTGACTGTTGTCCTGTGGGTATGGGTCAGGGCGGGAGGCTGTGATGAAAACGCTACGGGGTAGTCACAGCGAGGTCACAGGAGCAGAGACGGGTGTCTCCTTCATCAAACGATCACAAGTGAACACGGGAACCACCCTGATCCTTGCCGCCTGGATCACCACCAGTGATCACGGGTTGGCTGGGCTCGTTATCAGTCGATCGGATCAGGATGGGGCGGAGCCGTTGTAGTACTTTGAGGCCGGGAAAGCCGGTCACGTGGGGAAGAACGGCAGCGGAAGTGAGAAGGAAAATATGAGTACTGTCATAACGAAAGACGGACCGGTGAATACCAGTCCTCCACAGATTCGGGAGTCGCCGGAGCTGTGGGTATCGCAGATTCAGACGAAACTTCACCACTGGGCCACGGCTGATCCCAGTCGTCGGTTTGATGATGTGTTTAACCTCGTGCACGACCCGACTACGCTGCATGTGGCGTGGCAACGGGTTGTCACGAACCAGGGTGCACGATCAGCAGGATCAGATGGCCTCACGGCCACGATGATCGCTGAAGACATTGGTGTCTCCTGGTTCCTGGACGACCTGCGAGAGCAGTTGAAAACGGGCACGTTTCGTGCTCAACCGGTGCGTGAACGCAAGATCCCTAAACCTGGCGGTAGCGGTAAGCTGCGTCGGTTAGGGATTCCCACGATCGCGGACCGGGTGGTTCAGGCAGCCGTGAAGATAGTGCTGGAACCAATCTTTGAGGCCGACTTTTTGCCGGTCTCTTATGGGTTTCGGCCCAAGCGGCGGGCTCACGACGCGATCGCTGAGATTCAGATGTTTGGGTCCCAAGGGTATCGTTGGGTCCTGAATGCTGATATCGAAGCGTGTTTTGACCGGATCGATCATACCGCCCTGATGGGGCGGGTTCGGGATCGAATCAAAGATAAGCGCGTACTGCGGCTGGTCAAAGGGTTTTTGAAAGCCGGGATTCTCAGTGAACTTGGTGATCACCAAGAAACCTATACCGGTACCCCGCAGGGTGGCATCTTATCGCCAGTTTTAGCTAACGTTGCGTTATCGGTACTTGATGAGTACTTCCATGCACCCTGGCAGACTGGTGGGAAAATGTCCACCAATATGCGCCGGACGCGTCGACGGTGGAAGGGTCTACCTAATTGGCGGATTATTCGTTATGCCGATGATTTTGTCGTGCTCACGAATGGATCCAAAGACCACCTGGTTGAGCTGCGCAAGGAGATTCATGAGGTGCTATCACCGATGGGACTCGTCTTGTCTGAGGCGAAGACCCAGATCGTGCACATGAGTACGGGCTTTGAGTTCTTAGGGTTCCATATCCAATGGGCCAAGAAACAAGGGACCCAAGATACCTGGCATGTTTACACCTTTATCGCCCCTCGGGCGATTGCCTCGGTGAAACAGAAAATCAGGGATCTGACCCGTGCCACGTCACAGCAAAGTCTCAAGGATACGGTGATTCGGCTCAACCGAATCACCCGTGGCTGGTCAAACTATTTCCAACATGCGGTTGCTAAACACACGTTCCGCCACGTGCAGCATGTCATGTGGTGGCGCATTGTGCGATGGCAACGTGTGCAACACCGTTGGAAATGGCAAGACGTTCGTCGATGGCTCACCGATCATACCGGTCGGTGGCATCCCATCAGCGCGGACGGGATTACGTTATACAATCTCGCCGAGGTCCCGATTCGTCGGTGCCGCTATCGAGGCAACAAAATCCCCGCCCCGTTTTGAACGAGCTGAAACCATCCCAGTGACAACGACCGTGGAGAGCCGGATGCGGTGAAAGCTGCACGTCCGGTTCGGAGAGCGGCCTGGGGGAACGGATCACGAGCAATCGTGGCACCGCGCCTCAGGCCGACTCTACCGATACAAGAAGATATCAGAGAACTCACGGAATTGGGGTGATCTCAGCGTGAGATTGCCAAGCGCTTAGGCATTAGCCGCGATTCTGTAGCAAAATATAGTGCGCAACAGGATTTTTCACCGAAGCCACCAGCGCCGGTGAAACGCCCAGGCGGGTCGGTCGTGGCCGCCTATGAGCCGATCATTGACCAATGGCTGACCGAAGACCAAGGACGCTGGCATAAACAACAACACACCGCCCGTAGAGTCTTTGACCGGTTGGTGGCCGAACACGGCTATACGGGATCATATTCACCGGTGCAACGCTATGTGAAACACTGGCGGGCCCAGCACCGCCCGATGTCAGACGGCTTTTCCGAGTTGGAGTGGCCACCGGAACCATTCAGGTGGATTTCGGCCAGGCCGAAGCCGTCATTGCCGGGCTCCGCACGATCTTACACGTGTTGATCTTGACGTTTCCGTTTTCCAACATGCGGTACGCCCAAGCCTACCGCGGTGAAACCGCAGAATGTGTCTGCCACGGGTTACGCACGATTTTTGAACACGTGGGCATGGTCCCCACCATGATGGTGTTCGATAACGCAACCGGCATTGGCAAACGCATTGCAAAACAAGTGGTCGAAACGACATTGTTTTCGGCATTCCGACTGCACTACCGCGCCCACTCCAGGTATTGCAACCCGGACTCCGGGCATGAGAAAGGCAGCGTGGAAAACGCGGTGGGCTTTTTACGGCGCAACCTCATGGTCCCTGAGCCTGAGGTGACCTCGATGGAGGCGCTCAATGCGATGCTATTGGCCCGCTGTGATGACCTCGCCAGCCGGGACCATTACCGTCATGACGTGCCAATCAGCGACTTATTTACTGAGGACCTGCAGGCCTGCTTGCCCTTACCGGGGATCGGATTTGATCCAGTGCGCTATGAACCACGCAAAGCGGATCGACGCGGCTATATTCAAGTCGAAGCCAACACCTATGCCGCCGGACCCAGCTTCCATGGCAGAGCTCTGACCGTGGGCATCCGAGCCGACACGATCGAAATCCTGGATGAAGACTCCACCCCGGTAGTCACCTTTCAACGGGTGTTTGGTCGCCATGAAGGCACCATTTTTGAACCGGCAGCCCTGTTACCGCTGTTAATGACCAAACCCGGGTCCTGGAATCACTCACCAGTGCGCCGCATGGTCGATGACCCGATTCGCGATTGGCTCGATACCGCCCCAGCAGCCGACCGGCGCCGGCTGTTTGAAAGCCTCCACGAGGCAGCAACCGCCACCGATTTCAACACCGCCACCACCGCAGCCACCCGGTTGATCACCACCGGAGATGACCCCTCCAA
>NZ_JAKDKW010000109.1 GCF_030453185.1 Yaniella sp.
TGTCTGATGCGGTGATTCGAGGAATCGAAGACCACGGCGAAGAATTCGAACTTTCCGTCCAGCACTCGCCAGACGGACGAGGCGCAGGCTCAGAAGTCGATGCATCCGATCCGAAATACACCGACTGGTACAAGGAAGAAGCGGAAAACAACTCCATGAGACTTGTGACCGGCGGGGAAACTGAACCAACGAAAACGGACTCCACGAAATCTGAAGACCGTGATACTGAATAATCTCCGATCGGAGATTAGCACAGTGAGATAACATCCCAGTCATAGACTTGGGGAAGAGCAAATGGCGTTGCACAAACAGTGCAACGCCATTTGCGTCTGCACAGGTTTAGCACAGAAGAAGCCAGCGGCCTGCAGAATATGGGCCCCCAAAATGGCCACTTATCAAGCGACAACCGGAGTCTACGGTGTGTCAGTGCTCAGGCGCGGGAGACGGTCGTCTTGACCGGGGTCGGATTCTGGAAGATATCGAGCACCGGGCAATGGGCATCGACGGTCTTGCGCAGCTCGTCGTAGCGTTCGTCCGACTCTGGTCCTGTGAGCTTGATATCGAGTCGCACCTCGGAGAACCCGGCGCGCACGGACTCGTCGACACCGAACAGTCCCGCCGCATCCAGGTCGGCCTCAGCCCGTATAACGATGTCATCGAAGGGAATGCCGAGTTGCTGCGCATAGAGACGATAGACGACGACCTGGCAGCCGACCAACGCGCCGAGAGCATACTCAACGGGACTGGTCCCAATGTTATCGCCGGCCAGTGCCGCTGGCTCGTCCACGATGAAGGAGTGCTTGCCGGCGCGCACGGTCGTGGCCACGGAACCGACACCGGCGCCTTCGACTGCGTAGGACAGCTGCGAGCTCGAGCGATCGGCATCGATGCGCTCGGACCACGCGGTTCCGGCTTTCGTGATGCGGTCGGCGCGCTCGTCAGCGGTGATCTCGGGGACAGTGGACTGTGTGTTTGTTGTGGTAGTCATAACGTCGAGGCTAGACGCACCGGCGGTGGGCACCGGGCCTCAGCGTAATTTTCCGTCATTGAATCTGCAGATACTCGTCTATGTACCCTCGGTGTCGATTGGGCAGTATATTCTGGGGTGGAACCGCCTCAACTTCAGGAGATACAGGCGATGGACTCAAGTCATGACGAGGGCTCCGGGTTTTGGGGCCGGAAGAAATCGAAAATTCAACCCGGTGATGGGCACCCGCTGAAGCCGTTTCGGTGGTGGCAAATGCTGGGACGCACACTGTTCTATGCACCCCTGAAAACCGATAATGGTCAGCCACGAACTTATGCGGTGAGTGTGGATTTCTTCGACTGGGATGATCGCGCTGATGTGTATTTGAATGGCAAGCACCATGCGCGGGCAAAACTCCCGGCTTCGATCCCTGTTGAAGACGGGGCGATTGAGGTGGCTACAACGCTCTACGGATTGAAGCGCATGCACTTTGTGGCTGCAACAGGCGAAGAACAGGTGCTGAAACCTGATGGTGCCAGTGCCGAAGGACAGCGTGCCAAACTGGCGCAACGTAAACCCGGGTTGAGCCGTGCGATTGGGATCCTTGCAGTGATAATCCTGCTGACCCTGCTGCCCATCGGTCTGCTGCAGTTGGTCGAATTCTTCTCACAAACCGGTGTTGCTGGCAACTTCATGGATCCATTTACCTCGCCAATTAACCTGCCAGAATGGACCAGTACACCACTGTTGGTACTGAGTATTCTCGCCGCATTGGAACGGGCGTTGACTCTGAGGAATCATTGGCTGCTTGATATGGATACCGGTTGGTTCGATTAGGTGGGACACGTACCTGCAGAAGCTTGAAGCGCTGTTAGCGGGGCAGCCTTTGTCGGACAAAGCAGCGTTCGTAATTGGGAGCAGTTGAAAGAGCCCCTAGACCTTGAGTAGCCCTAAAAACCGACTGGTTTAGACGGGCGGACCCATGAGCAGAAGGGTCACGTAGAGGGCTACGACAAGGGCAAGAATGATGAGAATGCTAAGCAGCGGATGGTTGATGATCCAGCGCAGCAGCCGATCATGCCAGGTGTGGTCCCGAGGATCTTCGGTAGCGGTCCGACGCCAATCGCCATCGAGACGACCGGTGCGTTGCAACCAGATATCTACAGGCACAGTCGCGTAGGGGACGACTGCAGACGCAATAGAAATTGCAGCAACTCCGGCCGTCCAACGCTGGTTTTTGCTCATGAGTACAGCGGTGGCCCCATAAGATAAGAACACGAAGCCGTGCACTCCACCGCCGATGGTCACCGCGAGATCCCAGCCCTGGGTGGCCCGCAGGATGAGTCCTCCGATGAGCAGTGTCCACGAGAACACCTCAGCGATCGCAAAGAAGCGGAAAAACTGACGGGGCGTAGAAAACATTGAGGTCCTTGATGCTGCGGGGCTGGGTGTGTATACCACTTGAGCAGTCTAATGGTCGCTCGGCCCTTTCGGAAAAAACCTCTGGCTACCAGAATGGGGTATGAGGCGCTGTTTGAGCTGAACGGCCGAAGACCGCAGACCTCACGGCGCTGGTCATTTACACAAACCCTCTGTGGAAGGAGTGTTGACATGACCACGAACACTACTGATATCTCGTTGCAACTCGCACAAACGGTGGTCGACGCTTGCATGCGTCGCGCTGAAGAACTCGATCTCAAAATGAACGCCGCCGTCGTCGACGTGGGCGCAAATCTCAAAGCCTTCAACCGTATGGACGGCGCATGGTTAGGCAGTATCGACATCTCGATGAAGAAAGCCCGCACCGCTCGCTACTTTGACATGGAAACCGGCGACTTGACCCCGATGGTCCAACCCGGTGAGCAGCTGTATCACGTTGAATTCTCCAACGGTGGGTTGATCACCTTCCCGGGTGGCATCCCGCTGAAACTTGATGACGGCACCGTGATCGGTGCCGTTGGTGTGAGCGGTTCGACGGTTGATAACGATCAGAAGGTCGCTGAAGCCGGCGTTCAGGCTTTCGAATCCGCGCCGAAATAATTCTTCCCGATAACGCAGCGCACGACTTTTCCCCGATGAAGGAGCGAAGAAGAACTCATGAAAGCTGTTGTATATAAAGGACCCTACGAGGTTGCTGTTGAAGAGGTGGACGATCCGAAAATTCAGGACCCCACCGACGTTATTGTTCGCATAACCTCCACTGCTATTTGCGGCTCTGACCTACACATGTACGAAGGCCGAACCGATGCCGAACCAGGCATCACATTTGGCCACGAAAACATGGGCATTGTCGAAGAAGTCGGTTCCGGTGTCACCACCGTGAAGAAGAGCGACCGCGTGGTCATGCCCTTCAACGTTGCCTGTGGCTTCTGTGATAACTGCCGTGCTGGCAAAACCGGCTTCTGCCTGACAGTCAACGAACCGGGTACCGCCGGTGGTGCCTACGGTTACGTGGGGATGGGGCCGTATCCCGGTGGCCAAGCAGAAATGCTGCGCGTACCGTTTGCGGACTATAACTGCGTGCAACTGCCCAAAGGCGAAGAGCACGAACAAGACTTCGCAATGCTCGCAGATATTTTCCCAACCGGCTACCACGCCACCGAACTCGCCGGTGTTCAAGTTGGCGAAACCGTGGCCGTTTACGGTGCCGGACCGGTGGGCCTGATGGCCGCCTACTCAGCACAACTCAAGGGTGCCAGCCGAGTGTTCGTCGTAGATAACGTCGAACACCGGTTGGATCTTGTCAAAGACCTCGGCGCCGAACCGATTAACTTCGACAACGGCGACGCCGCCCAACAGATTCACGATGCGGTCCAGGCGTATGGCGTGGACCGCGGCATTGATGCCGTGGGGTATCAGGCCACCGAGCCATCCGGTGAGGAACAGCCCGCCGTGGTACTCAACCAGCTAGTCGATACGGTCCGCCACACCGGCGGTCTGGGCATTGTTGGACTGTATGTCCCATCGGATCCAGGTGCGCCAGATGAGCATTCAGCAAAAGGTGAGCTGCTGTTCCGCATTGGCCGCTTCTTCGAGAAGGGCCAGTCCATGGCGACCGGCCAGGCCGATGTTAAACGGTACGCACACAAACTGCGGGATATGATCATCGCAGGCCGTGCCAAACCTGGCTTCGTAGTGTCGCAAGAACTTCCGCTTGAAGACGCACCAGGTGCGTATGAGAAGTTCGATAACCGCGAGCCCGGCTACTCCAAGGTTCTCCTGCAACCAGGCCGCTAAATTAACCTCAGCAACTCAGAGCCCGGTCGAGATTCGACCGGGCTCCAGTTGTGTCTGGAAACTGACATTCAAACCGGACTAGGTCGTTTGGCTCGAAGGGGGCAGGTCTGAGCGGAACCGGGAGACCGCGAAGAAGCCGATGGTCAGTACGACCACATGCAACACGAGCGACAGCCCCATGGCCGCTGAGAAGCTGGTGAACTGTAAATTGATCTGCATCATCGCACCCACCGCTGCAGCGCCGATCACCGCGCCTACCTGGCGTGAAGTGTTGTAGACACCGGAACCGGCACCGACCAGGTGACCGGGAAGTTGGCGCATGGAAATGGCAGAGTTTGCTGACCAGCTCAGCGCGTTGGCAGCACCCTGGAACACTAACGGGAGGACCAACCAGCCGACGGCCACCTCGAATGTGATGAGCACGGCAAAGAGAGCCATCGAGGTGATCATGGAGCTGAACCCGATCTTGGAAATCCGGCCGGGTGGCAGACGGTCAGTCAGTCGGCCCATAAGTGGTGCCAAGCTTACCGACACAGCGGCCATCGGTAACATCAGCAACCCGGCACTTTGGGCACTGATGCCCGCGCCCAACTGCAGATAGAGCATGATCGGCAGGTTGACCGAGTACACGGCGAAGCCCAGCGTGGAGACTGAGACGGCGCCCCAGCGGAAGTTACGAATGGTAAAGAGCTCCAGCGGCATCAACGCGTCCAAGCCCAGCCGTTGGGCCCGGCGCTGCAACCAAATAAAGACCACCAGGGCACCTATCCCGATAGCCAAGACCCCGATGAGCCATGCGGGCCACCCCAGTTCCGGGCCTTGTTGCAGCGTAAAGACGATGCCCAAGATCGCGACGAGCGACAGCAGAGCGCTGACGAGATCAATGCGGCCAACACCTGTTGGCAGTTTTGGGACCCACAGTGCAACGAGTACCAGCGCGATGAGACCAAACGGAATGTAGAGCAGGAATACCCAGCGCCAGCCCAGTGCACCGACCAGGAGCCCTCCGGCGACCGGGCCGAAGAGCCCCGAAGAGCTGGCCACGGCCGACCACACGCCCATCGCAGCACCGCGTTTGGTTACTGGGAAGATCCGGTTGATCACGCTCAGCGGCTGAGGGTTCAACAGGGAGGCACCGAATCCTTGGACTGCCCGGGCAACGATGAGCAGCTCTATGGTCGGTGCGAAAGCACAGGTCGCCGCGGCTACCGTGAAGATCGCCATGCCGACCACGTACACATTGCGTTGGCCGAAGCGATCCCCGAGTCGACCGGTGACTAAGAGTGGCACCGCGAAGGTGAGCAGATAGATCGCTGAAACCCAGACCGCCTGATTGACGGTGGCGTCTAAATCCTCGGTAATCTGGGGCAGCGCAACGGCGACC
>NZ_JAKDKW010000044.1 GCF_030453185.1 Yaniella sp.
CTGCGCCCCCCCCCCCCATGTTCTATAAAAACACCCCGGGCGGCCCCCCCCACCAACCCCCGCCGCGGCGCCCCGACCGTTAGTTTAAAGCAGTTAGTGCTTTAGAGAGCCAGTTCCTGGCCAGGGAAGATCAGTGTTGGATCAGAGATCTGATCGGTGTTGAGCTCGAAGATTGCTTCCCAACCACCTTCGACACCTTGTTCAGTAGCGATCTTGTTGAGGGTGTCACCTGACTGGACAGTGTAGGTTTCACCGGAAGCAGCTGCCTCTGGTGCAGGCTGCTGTTCAACTGGCTGTTCCTGAACAGGGGCCTCTTGCTGCTGTGGCTGTTCTTCAACAGGGGCCTCTTGCTGCTGTGGCTGTTCTTCAACAGGGGCTTCTTGCTGTTGAGGCTGTTCTTCAACAGGGGCTTGTTCCTGCTGTTCTTGTGCAGGGGCCTGTTCCTGCTGTTCCATAGGCTGCTCAGCTGGTTCAGCCTGGCCAGAGGCACCGACTTGCTGCGAGCAGGATGGCCAAGCGCCCCAGCCCTGGTTATCTAGAACGTTCTCAGCAACAGCAATTTGCTCGCTACGGCTTGCGTTAGCTGCGTCGCCAGAGCCGCCATGTGCTTGCCAAGTCGAAGGGCTGAACTGCAGTCCACCCGAGTAGCCGTTACCGGTATTGATGCTCCAGTCACCACCAGATTCACATTCGGCCAGCTGATCCCAAGTTGAATCAGGTGCTGCATTTGCTGGTGCAGCAAAGCCAAAGAGTGGGACAGAGATCGCAGCAGCTGCGATAAGAGTCTTAGTTGCGAGTTTGCCGCGTGACGGTTTGGTCATTGCGTGGCGTGCTTCATGCTTCAAGTTTAGTCATTCCTTTCCTTCGCAAATTTTGCGATAGGGAGTTCATTTCCAGATCACGGCATCCCGTGAGAGTTCATTAAGTTTTCATTTCATTGGCGGATGCCAGCAGGTTCGAAATGACCTGGGTTCGCCACACTACATGTTCATGCTTCGTTATCAAAACGTTATAGAGCAATTGATTGGTGCCCGTCGTCACTTTTTAGGTGGAAGAGAAATGAACGATTGATAAAACCCCTAGTCAGAAAGGGATAATAATGATCAAATTGACGACCTTTTAATGACCTGTGAATCGTCTCAGAAATCGCTTAGTGCCTGATTCTTGCCGGTTTCGTTACGGATTTGAGCTTAATGAGAGCCAATAAATGACGCTAGGTAGAGGCACAAGCGAGCCGTATTTTGGGTATCAAAAAACCGGTAGAGCGATTCGCTCTACCGGTTTTCAAGCACATATTGTGGGATGCTTTGACAGGTTAGAAGTCTCCAGAAAAACGTGACATAAGACCGAGTGCGACAATGATACCGCCCCAGAGCAATGCTAATGTCACGGTGAGTCGATTGAGGTTTCGTTCAGCTACGCCTGAAGAGCTCAGACCGCTGGTAACACCACCGCCGAACATATCGGACATACCGCCGCCGCGACCCTTGTGCAGCAGGATAGCAAAAACCAACGAGACAGACACGATCACTAAAATGATCTGGAGCACAAGTTCAAAATTCAACGGGTATTTTCCATTCTTCGTTGTCTAGTCGGTCAATAGGTGATGTTCGAACCTGACAATACTAGCAAATTGTTCATCGTCGAGGCTTGCCCCACCGACCAAGACACCATCAATGTCGCGTTCACGCATGATGGTAGCTACATTGTCTGCTTTGACAGACCCACCATACAACACCCGCGTAGCGTTCGCCGTTTCAGAGTCGTAGAGTGTAGCGATTTCTTGACGGAGCGCCGCTGACATTTCTTGGGCATCACCGGGGCCGGCTACTTCTCCTGTGCCGATGGCCCAAACGGGTTCATAGGCCACCACGAGATTGGCTACTTCTTCGGCTGAAAGACCTTTCAGGGCTGCTCTTAGCTGGTGCATCGTAAAGTCGATGTGTTCGCCAGCAGTCCGCGTTTCAAGCCCCTCACCCACACAAAGAATAGGAGTGAGTTCATGACGCACGGCGGCTTGCAACTTGGCGTTGACGGTCTTATCGGATTCGGCATGAAGAGTTCGCCGTTCCGAATGTCCAACGAGCACGTAGGTGCAGCCTAATTTGCGGAGGAAATCACCGGAGATGTCGCCGGTATAAGCACCGGAGTCGTACTGTGATACATCCTGCCCACCATAGGTAAGGTCAAGTTTATCGGCCATAATCAACGTTTGAACGCTGCGCAAATCTGTAAATGGTGGAAAGATTGCGACTTGAACTCGGCCGAAATCGTGATCGTGGTCAGCCAGTGTCCACGAAAGTTTTTGCACCAAAGAGACGGCTTGGAAATGATCCATGTGCATCTTCCAGTTGCCGGCGATCAGTGGGGTGCGGTCGTAGACTCCGTCAGTCTTTGCGGTCAATGAGACTCCTGTCGTATGTGAATCGATGTGGTTGTGGGGTTGGGGTTAACGAGCCAAGGCATCGATTCCTGGCAGGGCCTTGCCTTCTAAGTATTCTAGGGAAGCTCCCCCACCCGTAGAGATGTGACCGTAATCTTCGTCGGCAAAACCGAGAGCGCGCACGGCGGCTGCTGAGTCTCCACCGCCGACAACGGAAAGCCCCTGCACATTCGTTAGAGCTTTGGCCACGGCGTAGGTCCCGCCTGCGAAGTTTTCCATTTCAAAGACGCCCATCGGGCCGTTCCAGAATACGGTGGATGATGCCTCAATGTGTTGCGAGTAGAGTTTGGCAGTTGCAGGACCAATGTCCAAACCAAGGCCATCGGACCCACCTGGTCCGCTAGCCATGGCGTTCGCATCAACTACCGCGTGGGCGGCATCTGCGCTGAATGCTTCGGCAACGATGACGTCAGTCGGGATCACAATATTTGCTGCGCCTGCTTCGGAGCGTCGCAGGTAGTCTTTCACGACTGGGATTTGGTCCTCTTCCAACAGCGACGATGCAACATCGTGGCCCTGGGCCTTCAAGAAGGTGAAAGCCATTCCCCCACCGATCAACAGTGTGTCGGCGCGATCGAGGAGATTATCAATAACGGCGAGTTTGTCTGAGACTTTGGACCCGCCAAGAACGACCGTGTATGGACGGTGTGGATCTACGATGAGGCGGTCTAGGACGTTCAGTTCTGTTGCCACCAGGGCGCCCTGATAGCTGGGCAGCAGGGAAGCGATGTCGTAGACAGAGGCGTGCTTGCGATGCACAGCTCCGAATGCATCGTTGACATATGCGCCGTCTGGGCCGGCTAGGGCGGCGAATTCAGTGGCCAGTACGGCACGCTCAGCGTCATCGTTGGACGTCTCACGCGCATCAAAGCGAACATTTTCGATGAGCAAAATCTGACCATCTTCTAACTGAGCTGCTTTGTCTTGAGCCGAGATTCCAGTGACGTCTTCTGCCAATGTGACGGAAATATCAGTCAATTCGGTCATACGCTGAGCAACAGGAGCAAGAGAGTATTGCGGAACAACGGTACCGTTGGGGCGACCAAGGTGCGCGAGGACGATGACCTTGGCACCGGCCCGTGCAAGGTCAGTGATAACCGGTAACGACGCGCGGATTCGACCGTCGTCAGTGACTTTTCCATCGTTGAGCGGAACATTGAGATCGGATCGGACGATTACGGCTCGTCCGGCAGCAGATGGCAGAAGGTCACGAATAGTTTGGGCCGTCATCAATATACTCTTTGGGTCTCGACAATATGGTCAGGCCGACGATTGCGGCCGTTAACATCTTAGCCATGTACGGGGAAGTTTTTTGTTAAAAACACAAGGGATCTTTTGCCGAATGGCAAAAGATCCCTTGAATATCAAAGTAGGCGCTACCGGCCGTACCGGATTGCGTTCATACTATGGCTTGACGAGGCCAGCTGCGCCAGAACGGGCAGCTTCGAAACGTGCCTGGACATCTGCCCAGTTAACGATGTTCCAGATGGCCTTGACATAGTCTGGCTTGACGTTCTGGTAGTCCAGGTAGAAGGCGTGCTCCCACATGTCCAGCATGAACAGTGGAGTAGTCGCTACTGGGACGCCGTTCTGCTGATCATAGAACTGTTCGATGACGAGGTTGCCACCGATTGGTTCGTAGGCCAGGATGGCCCAACCGGAGCCCTGGATGCCCAGTGCTGCTGCGGTGAACTGAGCCTTGAAGTTGTCGAACGAACCAAAGTACTCATCGATGGCTGAAGCGAGTTCACCAGTTGGTTTGTCGCCGCCTTCTGGAGAGAGGTTGTTCCAGAAGATCGAGTGGTTGGTGTGACCACCGAGGTTGAACGCCAGGTCTTTGGTCAGCTGGTTGATGTTTGAGAAGTCGCCTGACTCGCGTGCGGCTTCCAGCTTCTCAAGTGCGGTGTTTGCACCGTTGACGTAAGTGTTGTGGTGCTTGGAGTGGTGAAGCTCCATGATGCGGCCGGAAATGTGTGGTTCCAGGGCGCCGTAGTCGTAGGACAGTTCTGGCAGAGTGTATTTCGCCACGTATTCCTCCTAGTAAATTCGGATAATGATCCGAGTGTTTTGCTGATGTTTATATATCAGCGAGATTGTTGGCTCACGAAATAACGTGAACCACTACCTTCTATATTAGGCTGCGACCCCCGGGGGTCGGTCAAGACTTGAGAGCTCATCGGTCTGCGAACAGGTGTGTGATTTTAGTTGCTCTCGCGGAACTCAGCGGGGACGGCATCATGTGTATTGGGCAGGTTCAATTCCTGGGCGCGCTTATCAGCCATAGCTAGGAGTCGGCGGATACGACCTGCGATAGCGTCTTTGGTCATAGGCGGTTCGGCCATGCGTCCGAGTTTGTCCAATGAAGCATGTTGGTGTTCAACACGTAGCTTCCCCGCGTACTCGAGATGGTCGGGCACTTCATCTCCCAGGATTTCCAGGGCGCGGGTAACTCGCGCGCTTGCAGCGACGGCAGCTTGTGCTGAGCGACGGAGGTTAGCGTCATCAAAATTCGCGAGTCGGTTCGACGATGAGCGGACCTCTTTGGTGGTTTGACGCTTCAACCAGGTTTTGACGGTCTGCTCGGCCCCCATGGCAGTGAGCAGGGTGGTGATGGTCTCGGCATCTCGAATGATGACCCGATCAGCCTGGCGTACCTCACGCGCTTTGGCCGTCACCCCGAGGCGGCGGGCAGCTCCGACCAGTGCTAAGGCAGCTTCAGGCCCGGGGGCCACGACTTCTAGTGCGGACGAGCGTCCGGGTTCGGTGAGGATCCCTTGAGACAAGAATGCTCCGCGCCATGCCGCTGCCGCATCTGCGACACTGCCGTTGACTACCGCAGGCGGCATACCACGGACAGGTCGTCCGCGGGGGTCCATGAGTCCGGTTTTGCGTGCTAGCTGGGCGCCGCCTTCCATGATGCGCAGAACGTAGCGTGCACCCCGTCGGGAGCTGGAACCCTGCAGGGTGATCAGATCGCATTCGGTACCGAAGGTGTTTCGCAGGGTGCTGCGTAGACGACGTGCGGCACCTTCGTGATCGAGCTCGGTTTCAATGATCAGGCGACCCGGTAAAAGTTGCAGACCTCCACCGAACCGCAAGATACCGACAACTTCCGCTAAACGTTCAGACAGTCGCGTAACTGGTACCCGTGCGAGTTCTTCTTTAGCGGTTGCGGTAAGTGCCATGTGGTGTTCACTGTTCTTTCTTCGCGCATGCGCGAGCGTTCTATTTTCCTCGAGCTATGACGGGATTTTATCGAATGCCTCGGAAAAGGCCACTGCGAGTCGTAATGGGTCATGTACAGTATCGCGATGTTCGTCCTTTACTTTACTAAACACCACGGTTGCACCTAACTTTTCGGCCGCTTCGCTGAATTCAGCTGCGTGATCTTCAGTGACCACAGTTGGGTCGGCGATGATCACATCGATACGGAATTCGGGCGCGTAATAGTGCAGCACGGAGAGATGTTCGGCTGCGCTCATACCCTGGGTTTCGGTGGTCGAAGGCTGCAGGTTCATGACGAGACACCGTTTGGCCGTTGACTGGTCCAATGCAGCACGTTGCTCTTCAAGTAGAAGGTGCGGCAGCACCGAGGTGTACCAGGAGCCTGGTCCAATAATGATCCAGTCGGTTAGCTCAATCGCGTCTAATGCCTGCGGGGTCGCTGGCGCGTTTGCGGGTGAGAGTTCGATATGGCTAACCCTGCCAGCCCCGGCGATTTTGGCGAGTTTGGCCTGACCGGTTACCGAACGGCGGGTAAGTTGGCCGTCTTCGTCGGCTAGGACGGTACCGGAGATGGTCATGGGCGTGGTGGACATAGGTAGGACAACGCCTCGCGCCCCGAGTAATGCACCGGCCCATGCGAGGCCATCGACTGGGTCTCCGAGCAATTCCCATAGGGCGACAATCAAGAGATTACCCAGCGCGTGGTTGTCCAAGGTGCCAGGCTCTCCGCTGAGATCAGAAGTTTTAAACCGGTGTTGCATGGTGTCGCGCCAAGTGCGACCCCAATCAGTGTCATCACACAGTGCGGCGAGTGCCATGCGGAGATCGCCGGGGGGTATGACATCCATTTCTTGACGGATAACACCGGAGGAACCGCCGTCGTCGGCAACGGTGACGATCGCGGTGATTTCCCCGGAAATCAACCGCAGAGCGGATAATGTGGCATAGAGCCCGTGCCCTCCACCCAGCGCAGTGACTTTGAGGTTCGGCGAATAATGCCCGATCGTGGCACGTTCGGGACGTTGCACCGGGGCTAACGGCAATTGGCCGGTGAAATGCATGCTCATTCGCGTCCCATGTCACGGTGGGAGATTTTGGCCTTGACCCCCGAATAGGTGGCCAATCGTTTGGCGATTTCTTCGGCGATGGCAACAGAGCGGTGTTTACCGCCGGTGCAGCCGAACGCCAGCGTTGCGTAATGCTTATTTTCCGAGCGATACCCTTCGATGACCGGTTCCATCATGGCAACGTAGCTGTCTATGAAAGATGCGACGCCTTTACGTTCCAGCACATAGCTCGAAATCTCTTGGTCTTGGCCGGTAAAGGGCCGCAGTTCTGGCACCCAGTGTGGGTTGGGTATAAAACGGACATCAGCAATATAGTTCGAGTCTTGCGGGACCCCGTATTTAAAACCAAACGACATGATATTCAACCGAATGATTATAGGGCCAGACTCGGTGAACAGTTCGGTGGTTGCGGTCGTGAGATCGTGGACGTTGAGGTCCGTAGTATCGATCATCATTTCAGCTTGATCCCGCAGGGCCACCATAAGCTCACGTTCAGCAGCGATACCCTCGAGGATCGAACCGTCGCCCTGCAATGGGTGCGGACGACGAAGGGTTTCAAACCTGCGCACCAGGACTTCATCTGCGGCATCGAGGAACAGTACGCGAAGTTCGGCACCGTCAGTGCGGAGCTGGTTCATAGCTTCTTGAAGGGCCTGAAAGAATTCCTTAGACCGTACATCAACAACCAGCGCCAATTTTAGTGGGGTGTCAGGATTTTTGCCGATCAGCTGGGCCATGGTGGAGAACAATTGCGGCGGCAGATTGTCAACGACGTACCATCCGAGGTCTTCTAAAGAGTGTGCTGCTGTGGTGCGTCCGGCGCCCGACATGCCGGTAATAATCAGGACTTCAGCGGTATCTGGTTTTACCGGTTGCAGTTCAGAGGTCATGATTGTAGCTTACCCTGTTCTTTCGACGCGGATTGGTTGGTCAAGGTGTCGTAAATGGCTTGTGCAAGCTTGGGCCCGACACCGGAAACGACCTGCAGATCTTCAATCGAGGCTTGGCGGACTTTCTTGAGGGACCCAAAGTGCTTCAGGAGCTCTTTGCGACGTTTTTCCCCGAGACCCGGGACTTCATCCAATACCGACTGGATCATGGAACTGGACCGTTTTGACCGATGTGCTTGAATAGCAAAACGGTGGGATTCATCACGTAAACGCTGTAAGAGATAGAGCCCCTGCGAGCTACGCGGCATGATCATTGGGAAATCATCCCCAGGGATCCACAACTCTTCGAGACGTTTGGCAAGACCAACCACCGGGACGTCGTCGATGCCTAAGTTCAACAGGGCCTGTTGTGCCGCGTTGACCTGGGCCAGTCCCCCATCGACCACGACAAGAGACGGCGGATATGAGAATCTTTTGGGTTCCTCACGGTCGTCTTCATCGCTCGAGAGCTCGCCGGAGTGCATCTCGGGTGCTTCGGCTTGTTCTTTGAGGAAGTTCTTGAAGCGGCGGCTCAGAACATCGTCCATCGCAGCGGTGTCATCGCGGGCGGCATCACCGGTGACATTGAATTTCCGGTAGTCGCGTTTTTTCGGCAAACCGTCTTCGAACACGACCATGGAGCCCACTACATTGGTGCCCTGAACATGCGAGATGTCGTAGGCCTCGATGCGCAGCAGTGGCTGGTCGAATTCGAGTGCTTCTTGGAGTTCACGCAGGGCAGCGGATCGGGCTGTGATATCGCCGGAGCGGCGAGACTTGTGAAGTCGCAGTGCACCGTTGGCATTTTCTTGGACGGTTTCTAGGAGTTGGCTTTTGGTGCCACGTTGCGGAACGCGCAGATTCACTTTGGCGCCGCGGCGCTCAGCCATCCACGTTTCAATCTGCTTGGGGTTCGCTGGCAGCACCGGGACTAATACTTCACGTGGGATGCGTTCGGTGTCCTCCATATCGCCATAAATTTGTAGCAGGAGTTGTTCGACCAGTTGCGGTTCGGTGGTGTCTTCGACTTTTTCTACGACCCAACCACGTTGTCCACGTATTCTGCCGTCGCGAACGTGGAATACCTGAAATGCGGCTTCCAATTCGTCTTCAGCAAACGCGAAGATATCAGCTTCGGTGGTTTCAGGAAGTACGACGGCGTTGCGTTCGAAAACCTTTTTCAGTGCTTCGATGTCGTCACGGTATCTGGCCGCATCTTCATAGCGTAAATCAGCAACGGCGGTTTGCATCTGCTGTTCAAGTTCGCGCAGGTACGGTCTCACGTCCCCGTTCATGAAGGCGACGAAATCTTCAGCCAGAGCGTAGTGGTCTTCCTCAGATATCCGGTTCACACACGGGGCAGCACACTTGTCGATGTACCCCATCAAACACGGACGGTCAGCTAATTGGGCACGACGAAAGACACCGGCTGAGCAGGTTCGTACGGGAAAGACTCGCAGCATGCGGTCTACTGTTTCGCGAATTGCTTTGGCGGGGTGGAAAGGCCCGAAGTATTTGACGCCCTTGCGGCGGTCGCCACGCATCACCATGACCCGCGGGAATTTTTCGTTCATGGTAACCGCGAGGTAGGGATACGATTTATCGTCCCGGTACATGATGTTGAACCGCGGAGTGAACTCTTTAATCCAGGTGTATTCCAGCTGGATTGCTTCCTGCTCGGAAGCGACGGTGGTCCATTCCACAGCTGCAGCCGTGTGCACCATAGTGCGCGTTTTTGGCGGCAGCGTGTTCGGATTAACGAAATAGGAGCTCAGACGGGAACGGACGTTATTGGCTTTACCCACGTAGATAATTCGGCCGTGTGGATCTTTGAAACGGTACACGCCCGGATCCGTGGGAATGTCTGACGTTTTTGGCCGGTATGAGGCTGGATCAGCCAAAGGTTTCGGGTCTCCTTGCGTTGTTAGGAGGCCGTTTCGTCTGGCCTCTTATTGTATTCGTCGACGCGTTCCTGGCCGGTCAGCTCGGAAATTTGTTCCATAATATGATCAGTGGTTTTGCGTCGAATTTGTAGCCCGTGTTTGGGACCAAGATGTTCAACCTCGATGGGCTCTCCAACTCGGATTTCAAACTTTCGAGGCAGAATAACGTTTTTTCCGGGAGGCTGCAGCCTATCAGTGCCGATCAAACCCACCGGAATCACGGGGACGCCGGTGCTTAGGGCTAGCCATCCGACGCCGGTGCGGCCACGGTAGAGGCGACCATCTCGAGATCTAGTGCCTTCCGGGTAGATACCAACGCCGTCGCCATCCCCAACAAAGTCGACGAGTTGTTTCAGCGCTGTAACCGATGCGGAGTGGTCGCCACGTTCAACCGGGATGGAGCCCACTGAGTCGAAGAAACCGCGCATAATTTTGCCCTTGAGCCCTTTTTGAGTCCAGTAATCGGCTTTGGCAAAAAAACGAACCTGACGGGGCAACAAGGATTGGATAATAACCGAATCCAGGAATGACAGATGGTTGCTAGCCACAATAAATCCGCCGGTTTCTGGGACGTGTTCAAAACCTGATGTTTCGGGGCGCGCCCCGACACGAAGTAGCGTGCGAACACTCGTACGCACGATCCCAGTTTCGCCGATTGCCATTATGACCCTCCCTGCCCAATGTGGGCAGTGTTATTGCGTGTGGACTCATTGATTCTACAACGTTATGTATGCAATACATCCGCTAAGAATCTACCGGTATGACTGGCCGCAACTTTAGCAACCTGTTCGGGCGTGCCGGTGGCGACAATCTCGCCGCCGCCAGAACCGCCTTCTGGACCAAGATCAATGACCCAGTCAGCAGATTTTATGACATCCAGGTTGTGTTCAATGGTGATGACCGTGTTGCCCTTCTCGACCAGCCGGTTCAATACAACTAGCAGTTTACGGATGTCTTCGAAATGTAGGCCGGTGGTGGGTTCATCGAGTACATAGACAGATTTACCGGTGGCACGACGTTGTAATTCAGTAGCGAGTTTGACGCGTTGTGCTTCACCACCCGATAACGTGGTCGCCGGTTGACCCAGTCGTACATAGCCCAGACCAACGTCCACGAGAGTATTTAGGTGGCGGGCGATCCGCTGGTAGGGAGCGAAGAATTCGGCGGCTTCCTCAATGGGCATGTTCAAGACTTCCGAAATATTCTTGCCCTTGTACTCGACCTCTAGAGTTTCACGGTTATAACGGGCGCCGTGGCAAACTTCACACTGGACATACACATCGGGTAGGAAGTTCATTTCGATTTTCAGCGTGCCGTCGCCCGAGCAGGCTTCACAGCGGCCGCCTTTAACGTTGAATGAGAATCGACCCGGTTTATAGCCACGTACTTTAGCTTCCTGGGTGTCAGCAAACAGGTTTCGCACATGGTCGAAGACGCCGGTATAGGTCGCAGCATTGGAACGCGGGGTTCGTCCGATCGGTGACTGATCGACATGCACGACTTTGTCGAGCTGGTCGAGACCGTTGACTCGACGGTGCCGTCCGGGAACATGTCGAGCGTTATTGAGTTCGTTGGCCAGCACCTTGTACAAGATCTCATTTACCAGGGTCGATTTCCCTGATCCCGAGACACCGGTTACAGCGGTGAAAACGCCCAGCGGGAATTTCGCTGAAACGTTTTGCAGATTGTTTTCGCGTGCCCCGACTACTTCAACCTGGCGGTCTTTTTCAACGGGACGCCGTTTGGGCGGAATGACGATTTCTTTGCGACCCGTGAGATAGTCACCGGTCAGGGAATCGGTATTGTCTTTGAGCCCGTCGAGGGAACCGGAGTGCACAATATAGCCACCCTTTTCGCCGGCCGCTGGACCAATGTCGACTATCCAATCAGCTTCACCGATGGTCTCCTCATCGTGTTCGACGACGATCAGCGTGTTGCCCAGATCGCGTAAGCGCAACAGGGTTTCAATGAGGCGGCGGTTATCACGCTGGTGGAGTCCAATTGATGGCTCATCGAGTACGTACAACACCCCGACAAGACCAGATCCAATCTGGGTTGCCAGCCGAATACGTTGCGCTTCCCCGCCAGACAAGGTACCGGCCGGGCGTTCTAAGTTCAGGTAGTCGAGACCGACGTCGAGCAAGAATTTCAGGCGTGCATGAATTTCAATCAGGACTTGGTCAGCAATCTTGGCGTCTCGCTCGGAGAGTTCTAGCTGCTGCATAAATTCGATCGAGTCTTCCATTGGCATATGAGAGACTTCGGCAATCGATTTGCCTCCGACTAGCACGGACAACGAAGTGGGGTTTAGTCGCGCTCCCCCACATGCGGGACAGGCTACTTCGCGCATATAGGACTGGAAACGATCGCGAGCTTGGTCGGATTCGGCTTCCTCGTGTTTGCGTTTGACGTAGTCGATGACACCTTCAAAACCGGTGGTGTAGCGACGTTCGCGCCCCCAGCGGTTCCGGTAGGAGACTTTAACTTTGAAATCTTTACCGTGCAGAAGCGCTTTTTTCGCTGCCTTGGACAGATCCTTGTACGGCGTATCCATCGAGAACCCGACCTCGTCGGCAAGTCCTGAGACCAGGCGCTGCCAGTATTCTCTGGTGCGTTTGCCAATATCCCACGGTGAGATCGCTCCTTCGGCAAGCGTTAGATCCGGGTCAGGAATGATCAGCTCTTCATCAACCTGCAGCTGCGACCCGATACCGGTACAGGTTGAGCACGCACCGAACGGGTTGTTAAAGGAAAACGACCGCGGCTCGATTTCATCAATATTGAGGATATGTCCGTTGGGACAGGAGAGTTTCTCGGAAAACGACCGGAACTTTGCACGCCCCGCTTCATCGACGGCTTCCCAGTCGCCTGTATTACGTTTATCCGGGCTGATGTGTGCGTCGATATCCACGAAGTCCACGACGACGACGCCTTCTGCGAGTTGCAGTGACGTTTCCACGGAGTCGGTCAGACGCTGCCGAATACCGTCGCGGATCACCAGCCGGTCAACGACCACCGCGATATTATGTTTGATCTGTTTTTCTAGTGTCGGCGGATCCGCGAGTTGGATCTGTTCGCCGTCGACAATGGCCCTCGAAAAGCCTTGGGCCGAAAGGTTGGCAAAAAGATCAACAAATTCACCTTTGCGACCGCGCACCACCGGGGCGAGCACCTGGAAACGGGTGCGATCTTCAAGATCGAGTAACTGATCAACGATATGTTGAGGTGTCTGCTGTGATGCGGGTTCACCACATTCCGGACAGTGTGGCACACCGATTCGCGCCCATAGAAGGCGCATGTAGTCATGAATTTCGGTGATGGTACCGACCGTTGAACGCGGGTTTTTCGACGTCGACTTCTGATCAATCGAGACAGCAGGTGAGAGACCTTCGATGAAATCAACCGATGGCTTATCCACACGGCCAAGGAACATCCGTGCGTACGAAGACAAGGATTCGATATAACGGCGCTGACCTTCGGCGAAGATGGTGTCGAACGCCAAGGACGACTTCCCTGAACCCGACAGGCCGGTGAACACAATGAACGCGTCACGTGGAATGTTCAAGTTCACGTTTTTTAGGTTGTGCTCACGAGCTCCCTGGACCACAATCCGGTCGGGTTCGTGTTCGCCCTCCGTAGCGTTGGACTGATCTGTTTGGGATACCAGACTGTTGGAGTGTTGTTGGCTGGATGAGCCGTCAACGTTATGTGTGGTGGTCAAGTACGTGATCCCTCGAGTCATGAAAGACAGTAGAAAGCTAGACTTCTAGGATAGAACAATTCTTGGCCTAACACGGATTGTGGCCGGCCAACAGGTACGACTCTTCGCGCAAAGCTAAGCTTTTCCAAGGAAGGACACCATTCGCAACGACGCGCGTGAAGGTGTAAATTAGCGGTCATGTCCAAAACGTCTCCAACTATCGGCTCCATCAAGCTCCTGTATGACCTGCCTCAGGTCACGATCCGAACTCGTTCGGTTTCTGAGATGGACAATAACGTGTACCTGATTACTTCAAAGACGACCGGTTCCCAGGTGTTGATTGATGCCGCAGATGAACCAGATGCCATCATGGAGCTGTTGGCATCTGCCGCAGACGATACGCCGTGTGACCTCGACTTGGTTTCCCTGATCACCACACATGAGCACTGGGATCACATTCGGGCATTAGCCGACATCGTTGATCGGACCCAAGTACCGACCTCCGCCGGCGCGCCAGACGCCGATGCGATTGAAGAAGCCACCGGTGTTACCGCCAAAGTACGTCTGAAGCACGGCGACAAGGCCCAATTCCCGGGAATTGAATTAGACGTCATTGGACTGCGTGGCCACACCCCTGGATCAGTTGCCTTGGTCTATGTACCCAACGGCGACGAGCCGACCATTATCTTCTCTGGCGATTCGCTGTTCCCAGGAGGCGTTGGGAACACCTGGAACGACCCAGAACGCTTTTCCTCGCTTATCGACGACGTCTCACAACGTGTTTTTAACAAGTATGACGACGATACTGTTGTGCTGCCCGGACATGGTGGTTCGACGGTGCTTGGGACTGAACGTCCCCATGTCGAGCAATGGCGTGAACGCGGCTGGTAACTGTTTTGTAGATGACTTCATAGTTCGATGATGAACTTCAGCGAAATGAGTGCCGCTGATGGAAATTAGATGAAGTAATCCAGTTCCTTATGACCGACCACAAAGATGCGTCGGAACGGGTAGACGGTGACTTCTTGGCCGTCGGGACCAACATACGGCGGATAGGCATCGAGCATTTCGGCTTTATAGCGAGCTACGAACGAATCCTGCAGAGCGGTGCTGTGTTCCGCATCGTGTTCAGCCAATTTCTGCAGCACTGGACGCAGTGCAGCACCCTTGACCCAGTCAAACACCGGATCCGGGCCCGTAAGTACCTGGTGATACGTGGACTCCCAAACATTGGGACGGAAACTGTGCTCTAACAGCATGTGGGTGTAGTCCTCGACCGAGTGAACGGTCTCCCCCGTGTAGGCAGCCTCTGCGGCAACTGAAAACTTTTCTTCACCGGCAAGCTCCCCGATGAACTGGTGGGATCGCGCGACGCTGTTCCCTGGCACCTGCATGGCGAACCACGCGCCAGGTTTGAGTGCCTTCAGCCACTCACTGATGATGTCAATGTGATTGGGGATCCACTGGAACATCGCATTGGAGACGATGGCGTCTGTCTCCGCCGGGGGTTCCCATGTTGCGGCATTCTGTTGAGCAAACGAGACGTTGGTGTACTGATCGGCAGTTGCCACGAGCTGACGGGCGTCGTGGATCATCTCGGCTGAAGCGTCAAAACCAGTGATGTTGGCTTTCGGCCACCGGTGGGCCAGTGTGACCGTCATGTTACCGGGACCACAGCCGATATCGTAGACCTGTTGCGGCGCCTCAAGTTGGACGGCGTTGGTCAGGTCGACGAAGGGCCGCGCACGATGGCCGGCGAAATGGGCATATTGGGCAGGATCCCATACGAAGTTTTCCATAGTCTTAGCCTAAACCGGTTGGGTTTATGTGTTGCGACTCGGCGTTATGAATCGCAATGTTTGGCATATGCCGCGACCTGCTGCGGGCGTACTAGGATGTATTAGGTGCAACTGACTGATTACATTCCTGATCCTGACCGCGGCGAAGAGATTGAACCGGTACTGCTCTACGATCGGTTCGTCGAATGGACAAGTGAACGTGGTATCCAACTGTATCCGGCCCAGGACGAGGCCGTCACCGAATTAGTGGACGGTAAAAACGTCATTATGGCAACTCCGACAGGCTCGGGGAAATCAATGGTGGCGCTGGCCGCGCACTTTTATGCGTTGGCACACGGGCAGACCACCTATTACACAGCACCAATTAAGGCTCTGGTTTCGGAGAAGTTCTTCGATTTAATCGAAATTTTCGGTGCTGAGCACGTTGGTATGGTCACCGGAGATTCGGCAATCAACCCGGATGCTCCGATCATTTGTTGCACCGCAGAAATTTTAGCGATTCATGCGCTGCGTGAAGGCTCTGGGCTCGATGTCGGCCCCGTGGTCATGGACGAATTCCACTTCTATGCTGACCCGCAACGAGGTTGGGCATGGCAGGTACCGCTACTGGAGTTGCCACAAGCCCAGTTTGTGTTGATGTCGGCGACCCTTGGGGATACAACACAATTTGAAACGTCCATCACCAAGCGCACAGGACGAGAAACAGTCACTGTCTCCTCTGCGACCCGACCGATCCCGTTGCATTTTGAGTACTCCGAAATTCCGGTGCAACAGCAGATTGAGGCCCTGGTGGAATCACAGCTTTCACCGATCTACATTGTGCACTTTTCGCAGCTGGATGCGGTCGAGCAGGCGTCGAATCTGGCATCTATTTCGGTGGCAACTCGTGAAGAAAAAGACCGCATCGCCGTAATCCTGCAGGACTTCCGTTTCACTTCTGGTTTTGGCAAGACTCTGAATCGGTTGATTCGCCAGGGAATTGGCGTACACCACGCCGGTATGTTGCCCAAATATCGCCGGCTGGTCGAGAGGCTGGCCCAAGATGGCCTACTGAAAGTGATTTCTGGAACCGATACCCTCGGGGTGGGCATCAACGTGCCGATTCGTACGGTGTTGCTGACCGGGCTGTCAAAATTCGATGGCACACGCCAGCGGCACCTCAACGCCCGAGAGTTTCACCAGATAGCCGGGCGTGCTGGTCGCGCAGGCTTCGATACGGCTGGGACCGTCGTTGTACAGGCTCCAGCGCATATCATCGAAAATGCGTTGGCGAGTCAGAAGGCCGCTGAGAAGTTCTCGAGTATTAAAAATGAGGACGAGCGGGCCCGCCGAATTGCCCAATCCACCAAATCCCAACCGAAGAAATCCCCACCCAAGGGTTTCGTTTCTTGGTCCAGGAGCACCTTCGACAAATTGGTAGTGGCCCAACCGGAACCCATGGTCTCGCGGATGCGCATCACGCACTCAATCCTGTTGAACATCCTTGCTCGTCCGGGGAACCCCATCACGTCCGTGCGACGGATGGTCCAGCGGTCCGCCGAAACCAAGGCCGCCAAAGCACAACTGCAACGCAGAGCCATCGGTATTTTGCGCGAACTGCTTGTCACCGACGTCGTGGTAGTCAACGACAGCCCAGATGCATGGGGCAACCGGTTAGAACTCACCGTGGAGCTGCAGGCTGATTTCGCCCTCAACCAGCCGTTGTCGCCATTTGCTCTTGCCGCGTTTGAGCTGATGGAGACTGACTCACCCACGTATGCAGTCGATATGGTGTCCATTATTGAAGCGACTCTGGATGGGCCACGACAGATCCTGACGGCCCAGTTACGGAAGATCCGCGACGAGGAAATGGGGCGCATGCGGGCTGATGGTGCCGAGTACAACGAGCGGATGAAGGTGCTGGACAGTCTCACCTATCCTCAGCCGTTGGCCGAACTGCTCAACCAGCAATTTGAAATTTATCGGCAGGGTGCCCCCTGGCTGTCCGAGTTCGAGTTACAGCCCAAATCCGTGGTGCGAGATATGTATGAACGTGCCATGGGATTCGGCGACTACGTGAACTACTATGGCATCGCCCGCTCCGAGGGCGTGCTGCTGCGCTACCTCACCGACGCCGCAAAGGCGCTGCGTCAGACCATCCCGCAGGAGTTGCGCACTGAAGACCTCGATTTGCTGCAGCAATGGTTGGAGACCATCATCGTGACCACTGACTCCTCGCTGCTTGAGGAGTGGGAAAACATGATGACCGATGACGTCGACCAACTGATCGCCGATCACGAGTCCCTCGCCCCACCAGAGCCACCTAAACTCACGGACAATGAGGCGGTTTTCCTTGTCATGGTGCGCAATGCAATGTTCCATCGAGTACAACTATTCGGAGACGAACAGGATGCCCGGCTAGAAGCCTTGGATCACCTGCCCGATGGCGCAGTCCCCTTCACTTCGGATAACTGGGCCGATGCACTCGATGACTTCTTCAACCAGTACGAGGATCTCGATGACTCCCCTGCCGCACGAGTACCAGCATTCTTCCGCATCAACACCAGGCCCGAACTTACTAGCGGAGAAATGGCCGATGTCGGAGCAACAGACGGGGACTACTGGTTGCTGTCTCAGGTGCTCGTTGATCCTAACGGCAACCACGATTTTGCCATCAACGCCGTCGTCCATCTGGCAGCTTCCAATGAAAAAGGTTCGCCTGCTGTGACGACCCTATCTGTAGGTACACCGGTCCTGTAGGAGGAACTGCAGCTATGAAACACACCTCTACGACCACACAGGTCAGCGGCCAAGTGCGCGAAGCGATCCCAGCAGACGTGCCAGCAATTTTGGACTTGATCCATCAGTTAGCCGTCTACGAACTCGAACCGGATGCCGTGCAGAACACTCCGGAGATGCTCCACGACCATTTGTTTGGTGACACTCCCCGAGTCTTTTGCCATGTGATCGACGACGTCGTTAACAATGAAACGCAGGTAGTGGGCATTGCGATCTGGTTTGAGACCTACTCAACGTGGGAAGGCGTACACGGGATCTGGTTAGAAGATCTGTTCGTGATCCCTGCGATGCGCGGACGCGGTCATGGAAAACAGCTCCTACTCCACCTCGCCAACATTGCGGTGGAGCGCGGGTACAGCAGATATGAATGGACTGTACTGAACTGGAACACGCCTTCCATCGAATTCTACGAATCACTAGGAGCAGTACCAATGAGTGAGTGGACTACTTACCGACTCGAAGGTGCTGGGCTCCACGCCGCGACACAACGCTAAGAGGGGATTCGGGACCCTCGCCAAGTTCGCGGCCACCTGCCACACTTGATATCACACAGACTTTTCAAGGAGTTCCTATGCCTATCGCTGACCACAAGCCTGGAATTGTTTCCTGGATGCTTGATGGCACCGGGATAAGAGACCATTTTTTCACTGTGCCGTTGGACCATGCTTACCCGGACGGGGAAACGCTGACGGTCTTTGCTCGCGAGTATCGGTCTGCTGACGGCGAGAACAAACCGTGGCTGTTGTACCTTCAAGGTGGTCCGGGTGGCAAAGGCTCTCGCCCGGCACGTGTGGGCGGGTGGATGGCAGAGGCTTTGAAACACTACCGCGTGCTGATGTTGGACCAGCGCGGCACCGGCCGCTCGACACCAATCAATCGGCAAACGCTTGCTCAACGTGGTGCACCGGGCGCTCAGGCTCAATATCTGCGAAAATTCCGTGCTCCCAATATAGTGGCAGACTCTGAAGCCATCCGGGCTGCGCTGGAGTCAGACCCGTGGGTGACGCTTGGGCAATCATACGGTGGGTTCTGTACGCTGACGTACCTGTCATTCGCACCCGAGGGTCTGGCCGGTTCGATGATCACAGGTGGCATTCCACCATTGCAAGGTCCTGCCGATCAGGTTTACCACGCTACGTATAAGCGGATGCGGGCTAGAAATCGAGAATATTTCCGCCGTTTTCCGAAGGACCAGGAAACTTTGGCGAGTATTTATCGACGGGTTCGACGTGATGACGTTTACTTGCTAGATGGTTCTCCACTGACTGTTGGACGTGTCCAAGCGTTGGGGATGTATCTGGGCGGCAACACGCGAATCGATACGTTGCACTACATCTTCGAGGAAGCTTTCATCCCGGGTACCTCAACCCTTTCGGATACCTTTCTTGAGGCTGTCTACCAACAAGTTTCCCGGGCTACGAATCCGCTGTATTTGGTTTTGCATGAGTCTATTTATGCTCAACCCGGCGCGCAGCCCACTGACTGGGCTGCGCAACGTGTGCTGGCCGAATACCCGGATTTCAATCCGAAGAAGTCGGATACTCCCCTACTCACCGGTGAGATGTGCTTCGACTGGTACACCGAACTTGATCCCGTTTTGCAGTCTATGGCCCGAGCTACCGATATGATCGCGGCCTACTCGAATTGGGGCCCGCTGTATGATCTAGAACAACTGCACCAGAATACGGTTCCGGTTGCTGCACTGGTGTATACCGACGACGTATTTGTGGAGCGAAACCTTTCGTTGGCTTCAGCCGAACAGGTAGCTAATTTGCAGGTGTGGGAGTCAGATCAGTGGCACCACGATGGTATTGGCGAAGCTGGTGCCGAGATCTTCAAACGCCTCCACAGCATGATTACCTCTGACTAGTAAAAACCAGGCTGGACCGCCTCGTACGAGGTGTATCGTCCCAGTAATCCCGATAATATTCCTGTGCACAACGCAAAGCTGACCATAAAACAGATAGCTATCTTTAGGCGGCGAGGCGGAGGGATATGGTCCATTGGGTGCTTGTGGCATAGCAATCCGTTGCGAGCCTGACCTCGGGTAGAGGTTGTTCATCCGGTGGCCCCTGTTTATCGGGTGGAATGCCCTCAAGAACCGGTCCGGTGTCTTTGGAATACCTGTGACCGGTGGGTGTGATCACCGAAAGGTGTTCTGGTGTTGCTTGGTGTGTCCACCCGGTGTTTTCTTTGAT
>NZ_JAKDKW010000008.1 GCF_030453185.1 Yaniella sp.
TCCTTCCGAACGATTTGAATATGCAGGCCAGGATTGTGGCCGGCATTGTTGTGTTGATGGGTACCTGGTGGATGACCGAGGCGGTCCCCATCCCGGTCACCGCTCTGCTTCCGCTGGTGTTGTTTCCTGCGTTCGGTATTGCCGGCATCGATGATGTTGCTAATTCCTATGCCAACGACACCCTGTTCTTGTTTCTCGGCGGGTTCATGCTGGCTCTAGGCATGCAACGCTGGAATCTACACCGCCGGATTGCACTGCGAATCGTCTTGCTGGTTGGCACGCGTCCGCCGCGCCTGGTTGCCGGCCTAATGCTTGCAACTGCCCTGCTGGGTATGTGGGTTTCCAACACTGCCACGGCCATGATGATGATCCCGCTGGGAATGTCGGTGGTCGCACTGGTCGAATCTCAAAAGGGTGTTCAAGCAAACTCCCGATTCGGTGTTGGCATCATGCTGGGCATCGCCTACAGTGCGACCCTCAGCGCATTCGGAACCATTGTTGCCAGCCCGGGCAACGTCTTTGTGGTCGCTTACATCGAAGAGAACTTCGGCTATAAGATCACGTTCTTGCAGTGGATGATGTTTGGTCTGCCACTTGCGGCCGTCTTCATGGTCCTGGGGTGGTTTTTCATAACCAAGGTGTTGTGGCGCGCAGAAATCGATGACATTCCGGGCGGTAGAAAACTCATTGCTGACGAACTGCGTTCCTTGGGCAGAATGTCCGCTGGGGAAGCCATGGTTCTGGTGATCTTCCTGCTGACCGCACTGTCCTGGATTTTCATGTCGGTAATCTTCGAAGATCCGTGGGCCACTGATTCGGTCATTGCCATGATCGCTGGCATTGTGGTCTTCATGCTTCCCGCCCGTCCGAGGGATGGCATCATGTTGATGGACTGGGAAACCGCCAATAGGACACCGTGGGGCACCATGATTCTGGTTGGCGGCGGACTCGCCCTGTCGGTTCAGATTATGTCCTCTGGCCTATCCGAGTGGATTGGAGATTCACTGGCCTTACTCGGTGGACTGCCAGTCTGGCTGCTCATTCCGGCAGTGGTGTTGTTAATGCTGATCCTGACTGAATTTACCTCGTCGATGGCCAGTATTACCGCGTTTGTTCCCCTGGTGGCCGGAGTTGCCGTTGCGCTTGGACAGGATCCCGTGGTCATCGCGATTATGGTGACACAGGCGTGCCAGAGTGCATTCATGTTGCCGGTCGCGAGCATTCCCAATGCGATTGCCTATGGTACCGGCTCCGTGAATATTCAGCAGATGATCCGCACCGGTCTGGTCTTCAACGGTCTGGGGCTGGTGCTCGTATCCGCTGGTGGACTGTTCCTGCTACCGAATATTCTGGCGTAGACCGATCTCTTGCCCAACGGCGCGTCGAGTCAGATGGTCGCGTTGAACTCTACGAGGCGTTCGATGGCGCGTTCGACGTTGTCGTAGCCTGCGGCGAATGAAACGCGAATGAACTGATCGCCGTCGACCTTATCGAAGTCAACGCCGGGGATCAGCGCCACGTGGGCCTGTTCGAGCACGGCGGCGGCGTAGTCCACAGTATTACCGTAGCGTTGCAGGATTTTCTCAGAGGGTTGTGCGTAGTAGTAGAAGGCACCGTCAGCGGGCGCGGCATTACGCCACCCGAGTCGCTCAGCGTTGTCTAGTACCAGCTGGCGCGTGCGAGCGAACTCTGCGACTTCGGCGTCGGATGCTGCGTAGGCTTCTTGACTGAATGCTTCGATTGCGGCGTATTGCCCTGCCGCCGGTGGACACAGGGAGATGGAGCCGGCCAGTCCGGAGACCGCTGGTTCCAAATCTTCTGGCATGAGCATCCAGCCCAGGCGCCAGCCGGGCATGCCCCAGTATTTCGAGAATGAGGAGACCACGATCGCGTTGCGGTCGAACTCCCAGGCAGAGACGCCCTTGTCCAGGCCGTAGGTAATGCCGTGGTAGATCTCATCGGAGACCAGGCGCACCCCGTTTTCGCCACACCAGATAGCGATGCGTTCCATGTCTTCGCGGGCGACCATGGTGCCGGTCGGGTTATTTGGGGAGGCTAGGACCAGACCGTCCAGTGGTTCTTTGGCGTGGGCTTCGGCGAGTTTGTCGACGTCGAACCGGAAGTTTGTATCGGTGCCAGCGGGCAGGTCTACGACGTCCACATCAAGGGCACGCAGAATATTGCGGTAGGCCGGGTACCCGGGACGGGCCAGCCCAACGCGGTCGCCGACGTCGAAGGCTGCGATGAAGCTGGCCACGAAAGCGCCGGACGAGCCGGTGGTGACGGCTACGGATTCATAACCGACGTCGAGGCTGTACCAGGTACTGTAGTGCTCGGCGATGGCTTCGCGCAGTGGTTGGGTCCCCAGTGATGGGGTGTAGTTGAAGACCGGGGTTACGGAATCATGTAGTGCGGCGGCTGCACGGTTGACGCCGGCCGGGGCCCCGCTGCTGGGTTCGCCGGCGCCCAGGGAGATCATATCAATGCCTTGGGCTTTCATGGCTTCGACGTCACCGACGATATCCATGACTTGAAAGCGAGAGACTGCGGAGCGACGACTGGGGGAGAATTTTGAGGTTGCCATGCTCCTAGTATGCCAAATCACACGGGGCTGCGGTCAACGGCTAGAAGCCGCCGTCTGATGGCGCCATGTTGGCAAATCGTGAGTAGTGCCCCTGGAAGGCCAGTTCAATGGTTTTGGTGGGGCCGTTACGGTGTTTTGCCACGATCAGGTCGGCTTCACCGGCACGCGGGGATTCCTTGTCGTACATGTCCTCACGGTGCAGCAGAATCACCATGTCGGCGTCCTGTTCAATGGAACCGGATTCACGCAGGTCTGAGACCTGCGGGCGCTTGTCAGTGCGCTGTTCGGAACCACGGTTCAGCTGTGACAGAGCCACGACCGGGACTTCGAGCTCTTTGGCCAGCAGTTTCAGTGACCGAGAGAATTCGGAGACTTCCTGCTGGCGGGATTCCACGCGTTTACCCGAGCTCATCAGCTGCAGGTAGTCCAGTACGACCATTTTCAGGTTGTGCTGTTGCTTCAGACGACGACATTTGGCGCGGATTTCCATCATCGACATGTTTGGAGAATCATCGATGAAGAACGGTGCGTCGTTGAGCTTTTGTAGGGTCAAGGCCATTTTGCGCCACTGTCCCTCATCCAGGGTCCCTTTACGCAGGTCCGTCAGCGAGATGGTGGCTTCTGAAGACAGCAGGCGCATGGCAATCTCAGTTTTCGACATTTCCAAGGAGAAGAATGCGGTAGTCATGCCGTGGCCCACTGCAGCAGCACGAGCGAAGTCGAGTCCAAGCGTGGATTTACCAACCGCCGGGCGGGCTGCGATGACGACCATTTGTCCACCGTGCAGGCCCTGCGTGAGTTCGTCGAATTCGTCGAAACCCGACGGGACACCGGACATACCGTCGCCTGTGGTGGAGGCTGCTTCAATTTCGTCAATGGTTTCGGCCAGGATGTCGCCGAGTGCCACGTAGTCTTCACCGGAGCGGTTATCTCCGACTTTGTAAATCTCTGCCTGGGCTTCATTGACGATGGCTTCGACTTCGCCGTCGGCGCTGTAACCCATCTGGGAGATTTTGGCGCCGACGTTGACGATGCGGCGCAGAATAGCCTTCTCAGAAACGATTTCTGCGTAAAAGGAAGCATTCGCGGCAGTTGGTACCGACTGGACCAGAGTGTGGATGTGCGCAGCTCCCCCGGTCCTGGTGAGTTCTTTTCGCCGATCCAACATCGAGGTGACGGTAATGGCATCCGCTGGCTCACCGGAAGCAAAGAGGTCGGTGATCGCTGTGTAGACCAGCTCGTGACCTGGAGAATAGAAGTCTTCGGGGCGAATAATTTCTGACACTTCGGCGATGGCATCGGTCGATAACATCATCGCACCCAGAACAGACCGTTCCGCGTCAAGGTCTTGTGGGGGTGTTCGAGGGTTTGCTGAGACTCCGTTGGCTGTATCCATTGAGTTAAAGTTTGCCATTGATATCTAAAAGATGCCCTCCCCTACCCCGGCAGCAGAATGCCAAAACGCGAGCCCGTAGAACGACCGATGCACGCATCATTTTCGTAATGCCAATATCGGCCGCTACGAGCAAGTACCCTGCGACGATACCCGGCGAATTCCTGTGGATCAACTGTCCAAAACTCTTCAATTGTGGATAACCTGTGGATTAAGTTGTGGAGACTGTGCACAACTTGTGGACCAGGCGTGGATTACTTATGCACAGTATCCACAAACACGGTCTTGACTAGGTCGTTTGCTACTCACAGGCTGTGCATAACCTGCGTTCCGCTCCAATTTTTAGTGATTTGACAACCCCGATTTCACGCTGTTTTAACTCTATTCACACCTTCACCACAAGTTATCCACAAGTTATACACATGCTGTGGGTAAACTACACGCATGTCATTCAAGTATTGTTTGGCGTCTTTTCCGGCATGTCGTCATGGTGGGGATTTACGAGTGCAAAGGTTCGGAAAATTTCAAGTCGAGCTGATCCCTCCCCGGGCCGTGATCACAACCGTCATGACGGATCGCTTTAAACCGATTTCGGTGGAGGAGAAACACGCTTGATGAAGTAATGAAACCTTTCAAAAAGATTGTTCACCGTTTCAATCTGAACACCCCGATGCGTTAAGTGATACCGACCGGAATCGCCGGAACTCGCAAAGGCTCTTTGATAGAACGTTGTGTAAGTCCCATTTCAATTCGAGCGTCATGCCCAGAATTGCGGGATGCCTCGATGCACATACCCCTAACTTTCTTGCGGAAAACTCATCTTTCCACCGCACAAACAACATGTTCGAATAGCCGGTGCACTACACATATTTCCGCGGCCGCGAAGTTCTGCAAAGCTTGTGGAACCCGAGCTCATTACGGAAATACTCAGACCGTCACGAATAGCAGCAGCATAGAAAATGACGTCTCCCAGGCGGGACGCGACATCGTCTTTGTCCGACCGCAGGGCAGACAAGAAATGAGTCGAAGCCCGAATACAGTGTTCTACTCGGTCTACGCAGCGTCGTGGCGGGCTATAAAGGGCTTGAACCGCCGGTCCGAGAACTGTTGGACATAACGGGTGGAGGCAGCTTGGCTGACCCTCCAGACATACTCTGCGCATGGCCCTACTCGTTCTTTGGTCTCACTGATTTTTTAAATTCTTACGCTTGGGCTACGCAGGTTGCTGTGAATGCGACACAGCACCTTCGTTCAAGGAGCATCTTGCCTACTTCAACTGGCGGGGGACGGCGCATTGGCTTGGCTCGCTTCAAAGACGCTGCCAGTGCCATGGAAAACTACTTTTCTATAACAAAACAATTCAATAGCCTGCCGCCGATCCGAAGCCAGGCAAAGGCAAGTCACTGAGCGTGAGCTGGATACGAAATGCCAGCGGGCCGGCAGGGGCCATGTTGTGGCGCATATCGACGGCTGGCATTCGAGGGCCGCACCACTGACGAAGCAATCACTTTTCACTGCCTCTCTACCATCCGATACGCGAAATGTTCGTCGTCCGCAATGGTTTTGACCTGGAGGCATACATGCGTGTAAGTAATTCACACTTGTGGAAATTACTGTGGATAAACTAGTTGGAGTAGTCGCGTTCACCGAAGATCGCACTACCAACACGCACCACAGTGGAGCCTTCTTCAATGGCAATCATGTAATCGTTGGACATACCCATGGACAGCTCGCCGTCACCAATCAGCTCCGGACGCCGCTCTCTGATGTCATCACGAATATCTCGCAACATTATGAAACTCTCGCGGATGACCGTTTCATCGTCGGAATGGAACGCCATGGTCATCAGACCTTTGACCTGTAGGTTCTCAAATTCTTGAAGCTGCTCCAAGAAGTCCTCAACCTGCCGTGGCTCTAGACCAGATTTCGTCTCTTCACCCGAGGCGTTCACCTGAACGAATACCTCCAAAGTGCGATCGAACTCTTTCAGTTGACCATCGAGGCGGCGGGCAATACGAATGCGATCCAACGCCTGGAATTCATGAGCAAATTCGGCAACGTTGCGGGTCTTATTCGACTGCAGCGGACCAATCACCGCCCAGTGCGCTCCAAGATCAGACATGGCCTCGGCCTTGCCCTCGGCCTCTTGGACCTTATTTTCACCGAATGCTGCCATACCAGCCGCGTGCGCTGCCCGCATACGCTCCTCAGAGACGGTCTTAGAGACCGGTAACAGGCGAATCTCGCGCGGATCGCGGCCTACGCGCTCGGCGGCGACGGCAATATTTTCGTACACCGCGTCGAGGGCTTTTCGGAACTCAATTTCAGTGGTGGCGACGGATGATGCATACTCAGGCGTGGACATGACCAAAATGTAACATAGGAGCAGAGTCTTTCACCTTTAACCCGCCTACTTGGGGGTTGTTGAGGAGTTTTGGTGCCCCAACCTTCCGTTCCGTCCGATCCGCTTGCTTTGATCACCGCACAAACCGCCGCAGAAATTGCCGAGGCTGTTCGCGATCTGGTGGATACCGGCAAGCTTGCTCCCGGTGCGAGTTTGCCACCGGTGCGGACCCTTGCCGAGCGGTTGGAGGTTAATCGCAATACTGTGGTTGCCGCCTACGGGCTGCTCGTCCAGGCCGGTGTCGCAGTGACTCGCGGCCGTGCCGGCACCAAAATCATTGATCTCCAGCCCCTCCCCCAAGAAGGCTTCTCGAATATCACCGGGAAGATCGACATTGCCTCGGGGAATCCAGATCCAGACCTGTTGCCACCCGCTTCGAAGGCGCTGGCGCAATTAGCCGCCGATGAACCGGTGCTCTACGGGCAGCCGGTGATCGACCCTGACCTAGCCAACTGGGCTCGTGAAGCATTAGCCGCAGACGTCAGTGATGCCGAACTGACGGTCACGGCCGGATCTGCCGACGCCGTGCAACGCTTACTGGCCGACTCCTTGACTATTGGCGATGCCGTGGGATTCGAACAGCCCTGCTTTTTGACCACCATACAAACCGCCCAGGCCGCCGGCTATCGACCCGTTGCCATGCCCGTAGACGCTGAGGGCCTCACCGTTGAAGGGCTGCGCGCTGCTCTCGATGAGGGGATCCGTGCACTGGTCGTCACCCCGCGGGCGCAAAACCCAACGGGCGCCGTCATTTCTGAAGCTCGCGCCACATCGCTGAGAAACCTGCTGGCCGACTATCCCCATGTTCTCGTGATTGAAGACGACCACTTCTGGCAACTCTCCGGCCACCCCTACCGTTCCATCATTCCGGAAGGCCATCCACGCTGGGCACTAGTACGTTCAGTCTCAAAATCCTTAGGCCCGGATCTGCGAGTGGGCATCGTTGGTTCCGATACACTCACCTCTTCTCGCCTCGGCACCCACATTCGCTCCGGCGCCATGTGGGTCTCCCATCTCCTGCAGCGGCTTACCTACCTGCTGACTACAAACCCCGAGACTCCTGCACAGCTGGAATATGCGGCAGCGGAATATGCTCAAGCCAATGCTCGGCTGGTAGCAGCACTGGCAGCCCGGAACATTTCGGCAATCTCCGACGACGGCGTGAATGTATGGATCAATCTCGGCACCATTGCCTCACCGATTGTCGAAGCTCTGGGTCACCGCGGTTGGCTGGTGCGGGATGGCGCGGAGTTCTCGCTGGATCATACCGACGACGCCGTCGACCACATCCGCGTCACCATTCACCAATTGAGTCCCGTACAGCTCGAACAATTCGTGTCCGACCTGGTCGCTACACTGGCGGAATAGTGCACTGGCACGTCACCGTGCAGTGGCATTAGGCATTTCTACACCCCATGGGGTATAGTGAGAATCGCTGTTGTAAATCCCAGTGATTTCAGAACAGCACTCGCGTATGGTGGGTCCAGCAATTTGTTTGGTTTCTTTTCCTTCGCGGACCAGAATCCCGAGTACTCGGGATTGTAAGAATTTTGAACGAATTGGTTTTACATCTCCACCATTGCACTACTCGCAACACCGCTGAATCTGCCCGTGTTGCACACATCGCCGATCATGAACTTCGCGTGACTTTCCCGCTTCTCATTGATCCACGATCTCTCTTTGTCCCCAGCTCAATTTACTACCGCGACTCTTTGCAACCGCAATAGAATCGCAGGGCATATTGTTGCCCCACAAATTCCGCGTCGGCACCGTCGTCCGCGGCTATTCGGATCACAATCGTGATCTCAGACTGATTAGGAAAAATATTTATGGCTACAGGTACAGTCAAATGGTTCAACTCCGACAAGGGCTACGGCTTCATCGCTCCAGATGACGGCTCATCGGATGTCTTCGCACACTTCTCGGCAATCCAGGGTTCCGGTCACCGCAACCTTGATGAAGACCAGAAGGTTGAATTCGACATCGAGCAGGGCCAGAAGGGCCCACAGGCTACCAACATCCGTGGCCTCTAAGCTCCCCTGGTGATGATGCTACCGGTCTAACCGGCAGCCGAATCGCTTCAAGTGGGCGGTCATGCAGTGCAAACTGTATGACCGCCCACTTTTTTATGCCCAAAAACGTTATCGGTGAGCGCAGTTGTCCTCATGCGCATCCGGCGCGGTCGTATAGATCACCGATGCGAATCGCATATTCCTGCTGACAGTATGCGGGCGTGCTACATGATTGCACTGGGTGTTTGATGTCTTAAAAGACTTTGGGCGGACTCCCCATCAGGGAGTCCGCCCAAGACTTGGGTTGAAGAAGCTTACTTCTTCGGTGCCGGGATAACCGACACTTTTGCTTCAGCCAGTACGTCTTCGTGCAGACGGATCTGGATTGGGTAGGTACCCAACGCACGGATGTCGTTGGCTCCGATAACCGAACGACGATCAACGTCGCCCTTGCCCGCCTCTGCAATCGCGTCAACGATCGCATTGGTGGTAACGGAACCGAACAGACGACCGGTGTCTCCGGCCTGCATCTGGACCTGAATTGGTGCTTCTGCCAGTTGTGCAGCCTGTGCCTGTGCGGCTTCAAGACTGCGTTCCTGACGAGCTTCACGGTTTGCGCGCAGCTGTTCTACCTGCTGCTGCGCACCCTGAGTCCAACGGACTGCCTCGCCACGTGGGATCAAGTAGTTCCGTGCGTGACCGTTGCGTACATCAACAACGTCGCCGGCCGAGCCGAGGCCCGGGATCTCCTGGGTCAAAATGACTTTCTGATTCGCCATGATTTCTCTCCCTTGATCAGCGTTTAGCGGCCGGAACCGGAGTACGGCAGCAGAGCCATTTCACGGGCATTTTTAATTGCCTGCGCGATTTTGCGCTGCTGTTGGACGGTGACACCGGTTACGCGACGTGCACGAATCTTGCCGCGGTCGGAGATGAACTTGCGTAGCAAAGCAACATCTTTGTAGTCGATGTAATCGATCTCCGCTGTTTTCAGCGGATTCGGTTTTGGTTTCGTCGGCTTGCGAACTTCAGCTTTAGCCATCGTGGTGCTCCTTTATTTTTTACCTGGAGCCCGCCGGTCGGCGGGATGGTATTTGAGTAATATTTGGTGTTTTTAGAACGGTGGAGGTGAGTCGTTGCCCTGATCCCAAGATCCGGCAGATCCTCCGCCACCCCACGGGTCATTATTCGGTGCGGGTTGACCCCAACCACCGCCGCCGCCAGCCGGTGCGCCACCCCAGTTTCCACCGGGTGCACCCTGGCCGCCACCGCCAAATCCGCCACCACCGGAACGTGGTGTGCGATTGACCTGTGCGGTAGCCCAGCGAAGAGAAGGGCCAATCTCGTCAACATCGAGTTCCCAGTTGGTCCGTTGTTGACCTTCTTTGGTCTCGAATGACCGAGCTTTGAGCCGACCGTGTGCGACAACGCGCATACCCTTGGTCAGCGACTCTGCCACGTTTTCGGCAACATCACGCCATACGGAGGCCCGGACCCACAACGTTTCGTCATCAACCCATTCACCGGATTGTTGGTTTCGCGTTCTTGGGGTTTGAGCAATCGTGAAGTTCGCAACCGCGTGACCCGATGCGGTAAACCGCAGTTCTGGGTCACCCGCCAGGTTGCCAACCACAGTGATATATGGTTCTCCGGCCATGACACGCTCCTATGCGTAGCAGCTTGTGGTACTAAAACTTAGAGGGTAATTTTTTGATCTTCCGGACGGATGATCTTGGTGCGCATAACGGTTTCGTTCAAGCCGAGCTGACGATCCAGTTCCTGAGACTGCTCAGGAGTAGCGGTGAAGCCAACGATGGCATAGACAGCCTCGTTTTTCTTCTGGATTTCGTAGGCAAGGCGACGACGACCCCATACTTCGAGTTCGTCAACGGTCGCGCCATCTGTGATGATTGCATCAAGATATTTACGCAGAGTTGGTTCAACTGTTCGCTCATCGATCTCTGGATCGATGAGCACCATCAGTTCATATGCACGCATGTGAACCCACCTCCTTTGGTCTGGTGGTCACGGTATTTCCGTAACAGGAGGTTCTAATGCAGGCGTCTGACCCATTTGGGGACAGACAGCAACCTCGCCATTATAGCCGAGAATAGCTCAAAACTGAACTCGGCCTTGTCGTGGTCTTGAGCACTTTTGAGGCGAGTTTCACAGCCCCTGGGACCTCAGTGTTCTTCGAGCAGTTCCGTGACAAGGGCAGCGATGCGGCTGCGTTCCGACCGCGCCAGCGTCACATGCCCAAACAGCGTATTACCTTTCAGGATTTCCACGACTGCACCAACTCCGTCGTGTCGACCGACCCGCAAATTGTCGCGCTGTGCGACGTCGTGGGTGAGCACAATTTTGGAGTTGTTCCCCATCCGGGACATGACCGTCAGTAGTACGTTCTTTTCTAGTGACTGGGCTTCGTCAACGATCACCCAGGCGTCGTGCAGGCTGCGTCCGCGGATATGGGTCAGCGGCAGGACCTCGATGAGTCCACGTTCCATGATTTCTTCGAGTGCATTTTCGCTGACGAGCGCTCCCAGTGTGTCATATACGGCCTGCGCCCAGGGGTTCATCTTTTCTTCTTCGCTGCCGGGCAGGTAACCCAGTTCTTGACCGCCAACGGCGTAGAGCGGGCGGAACACGATGATTTTCTTGTGTTCGCGGCGTTCCAAGACAGCTTCCAGCCCGGCACACAGGGCAAGCGCGGATTTGCCGGTGCCGGCACGGCCACCAAGGGAGACGATGCCAATCTCGCGGTCTTGCAGCATGTCGATTGCCAGGCGTTGCTCAGCCGACCGGCCGTGAAGTCCGAAAACGGGTCGGTCTCCGCGGATGACTTCGACGTATTTCTGAGACGTCGCATCCATTTTGACTCGGCCCAGCGCCGAGCCGTTGCCCGTCGAGATGACGAGCCCGGTGTTGGTGGGCAGTGCGTTGGCGTCGGCATGCTCAATGCGTTGGCCATCATAGAGTGCGGAGAGTTGTTCGTCGGTGGCTTCAATTTCCTCGAGGCCCGTCCAGCCGGAGTCGGTGACCCATTCATTGCGGTATTCATCGGCATCCAGCCCCATAGCCGAGGCTTTGACGCGCATGGGGAGATCTTTGGAAACCACGGTGACGGCCCGACCTTCATCAGCGAAGCTCTTGGCCACCGCAAGAATGCGCGAATCGTTATCGCCCTGGCGGAATCCGGCGGGCAATACAGTTTCGGTGATGTGGTTGAGCTCGACCAGCAGGTGTCCGCCGTCATCGTTCAAGGGGATCGGCCGATTCAGTGATCCGTGTTGGAGCCTGAGCCTATCGAGGAGTCGCAGCGCTGAGCGGGCATAGTAGCCCAGCTCCGAGTCGTGGCGTTTCTTTTCTAATTCGGAGATCACCACGATCGGAATGATGACTTCGTGTTCTGCAAACCGCAGCAGGGCTTTGGGATCCGACAGCAGCACGGACGTGTCGAGCACGTAAGACTTTTGTGCCACCGCGGATGCCACCGCAGCGTCGAGGTCTTCAGGAAGAGCAGTAGGGGTATTGAGCGTGGCCACGGTGACTCCAAACCAGGGACGCTGGCGGATCGATCAAACCGTCCCGCCAGGCCTCACATCGATTCGCGGATGGGGTGGTCGGTCGGCCCGAGCCTTGCGTGCGGCCAGGAACCGTACCGGCCCCTGGGGTCTCACGTGGCATAGACGTTTGGGCCTTCCGGTCAAATGTTCTGACAATTCTCAATCTAGGCGTGCACAGGCGCTGAGAGGAGCTTTGACACTCAACGGGAGGGTTACATTTGGATAAACAGTTAATAACCCGGGGACCAATTGACGCTGGAGTCTCCCGGGCAGCGAAAGGTGTGCATGGAATCCTTAGGCGACGTCGTTCTGGTCCACAATCCTGCGTAGTCGTTCGGCTTCAGGCGCTACTTCATGACTTTCACCGTCGGGGCGGCGGGTGGTAGCCCAGGTTCGGGTAGTAGGCAGGGTGTGGTTGCAGTTTCTTTCGCTGGTTATGCGCTATGACGGCTACGACGATGCTGCCGACAACCGCGAAGCCACCGCCCAAGAAGATGGCATAGATGGTGAACAGAACGGTCATCGCCAAAAACATCTCCCCGGAAAAACTGAACATGATCAAAGTCGAGATCAGTGCCATGAGCGGCAGACCCCCGATACCGGCCACGAGCACGATCGGGATGGTGGGATGCAACGGCAGCCCGCGACGTTTACGCCGGAGCACCAGCACCACCAACACGATGACGGCAATGAGCAGCAGGCTGCCCGAGGGCAAGGTCATGTAGAACAACATCAACAGGTCCGGCTCAAACAGGGAAAAGACCGCCATGCCGAACACCACGCTTGCGGTAGCAATCACGGCACCGATCGCGAACCCCATCGCCGGGCTTGGCGGCTGGAGCTGAAACGGTTGAGGCAATGGTGGTGGGGGCGGTGGTTGCTGCGGGTACGGCTGTGACACGACTGGTTCCTCAAAGCGTTTTCGGTATGGCCTGTTAGAGCTGATCTGCGTAGAACGCTGTAGCCAGTTTGGACAGGTGTGCTGGGTCTTGGGCGCCACACATTTCGCGGGCCGAGTGCATGGAGAGCAGACCGATGCCTGCGTCGATAGTTTCGATTCCCAGTCGGGTGGCGGAGATCGGCCCGATGGTGGAACCAGATGGCTGATTGTTATTGGACACGAACACCTGGTGTGGGACGCCTGCGCGCTCGGCCCAGCGGGTGAATTTGGCGGCACCGCGTCCATCGGAGAGGTAACGCTGGGTCGCGTTGACCTTCAGAATTGGGCCGGCGTTGGGCTGTGGGCGGTGGTCGGCGTCGTGGCGTTCGGTGTAGTTGGGGTGCACCAGGTGGCCGCCATCGGCGGACAGCAAAATGGAGTGCGCGATGATGCTGCGGTGCAGGTGGGCCGGAATGTTCTGGGCTGTCAGGATGCGAGTCAGCATCTCTTCCAGCAGTGGCCCACCGGCGCCGGTACGGGTTTCGGAGCCGACTTCCTCGTGGTCGAAGGCGGCCAGCATGGTGATCTTGTCTGATTCGGCTTCGAGGATGGCGCGCAATCCTGCGTGCACGGAGACCAGGTTGTCCAGGCGCGGGGCGGCAAAGAAGTCATCGTTGATGCCCAGGGTCGCTGGGGGCTGTGTGTCGGTGAGTAGCAGGTCGAAGCCGGTGATCTCAGCCGGATCGACGCCGGTGTGCTTGGCAATTTCGTCGATGATGTTGGCTTCTCCCCCAGCTCCTACGATCGGGACGAGGTGGTGCTGGCGATCGAGTTTCAAGCCATCGTTCACGCCGCGGTCCAGGTGGATGGCCAGCTGCGGGATGCGCGCCATGGCTGGGGTGTGCACGAGGTGTTCGCCGTGTGCAGTGACTAGTCGGCCCGCGAAGCCCAGATCGCGGTCCAGCCAGGAGTTGGCGAGCACTCCGCCATACACTTCCACACCCACGCGGTTGTAGCCGGCCGAGGTGTTGTCGGGCAGGGGTTTGACGCGGAAGGTTGGCGAATCGGTGTGGGCGCCGACGATCCGGAAACTCGGGTGCTCGGGCAGGCTTTCGGGTACGTGCCAGACGATGACGGCGCCGTCGCGAACCAGCACGTAACCGCCGGAGGCAGCCGGCAGCTCACCCGGGGCGTCGTCTACCACGGTGAAACCGGCGTCGGTTGCGCGGGCGGCAACCTGTGCGGCCACGTGATACGGGGTCGGTGAGGTGTGAATGAACTCGGCTAAATCATCAAGAAAGTGCGTCATGCTTCGAGTCTAACCGCGGCCGCAGTACGAAGGCATCGTCGGCGTCGTCGAATTCTGCCCCGAGCGGGTCATCAACTGGCAGCAGCGGGTGGTTGGCTTCTGCTAGCGCAATGCGCACCGGATCATTGATCGGATCGTACATATCCACCAGCACGCGGATCATCAGGTAGACCAGTACGATCACGTGCAGCCCCACGGCCGCCACGTAAATGGTGTCATCCATGAGGTGCTGGGAGTCGAAGCCGGAGGTTTGGCCCGACAGGTAGCCCCAGATCGCCCAGAAGTGTAAAAGTTCGGCGGCCGAGAAGATCAAAAAGTCCCGCCAGCCGGGCAGGGCGAGCACGATCAGCGGGATGAGCCAGAGCACGAACTGCGGCGAGTACACCTTATTGACCAGGATGAATGCGGCCACGATCAGGAACATGAGTTGCGCCAGGCGTGGTCGGCGGCGGGTCGTGAGTCCGACGACGGCGATGACCGCGCATGCGGCAACGAAGGACCAGAATGCCCACCCGGATAGTTGATCGCCGCTGATATCGGCGCCGGTTGCTGTGGTGTAAGCGTGCCAAATGGAAGACCATCCGGGTTCACGGGTAGACGAGTATTCGTAGAACACCGCCCAAGCATCCGGGTTGAACACCATGAGCGGCAGGTTGACGGTCAACCAGGCGATTACGGCCCCGGCGGCGGTGATGACCAGCGGGTAGTAGCGCCCGGATCGGATGGCCAGCACAATAATGGCACCGAGCAGGAACAGCGGGAAGAGTTTGACGGCGGCCCCGAGCCCGATGAGCACCCCGGCGAGTACGTAGCGGTGTTTGGCAAAGGCCCACATCGCCGTCACCATGAACGCGACCGCCCACATGTCCCAGTTGATAAACCCGGCAAAAATAATGCCAGGGGCCACGGCAACCATCGCCGCGTCCCAGTAGCGAATGCTGGCCAGCTTGGCGACCACCACGGTAACGAGCATCCACAACGCCACAACGGCCAGGAAGTTCAGATCATAGAACACCACGTTCGCGCCGACGTCGATGCCCAGACTTTCAGCTCCAGCGGAAATGGCATGAGCCAGCCAAGCCAGGATCGAGGCGACCACCGCGATGAGAATCGGGTACTCAAACCCGCTGTCGAATCGAAACGGGGCCCATGGGTCATCGGCGAAACCCCGCGACGTCCACAACCCCGTCCAATCGGCGTAGCAGCCGGCGAAGTACACTTCGGGCGCACCCCAGCCACCTGCACGGCAAGGGGTTTTTAGAATCGCGGCAACCACCGCGGCGATCGTCACCAGCAGAATCAGCATGCGGGCCGGATTGAAGAACGTTCGAATGCGTCCGGCAACCGTGTATTTCCCGCGCGGTGCCAACCGATGGTGGCCAGAATTGGCGTGCGTTCCCCTAGGGTCTTTCGCCGTCACTAGGTTCTGTTCACTCGCCATGAGCAAAAGTCTACCGATATTGGCGGTTACACCGCATCACGTGCGCGGAGCGTTGGATGAACTGTCGTACAATACGAGGGGTCCATAGCCTTAAACCCATATCTCGTTCAAGGAGTTTCGTGCTGTCCAACCAAAAAATTCGCGTTGCAATCGCCGGTCTGGGCAACTGCGCTACCTCGCTGATCGAAGGCGTTGAATATTATCAGAATGCCTCGAATGACGACTCCGTTCCGGGCCTAATGCACGTACAATTCGGCGATTATCATGTCTCCGACCTCGAATTCGTGACCGCCTTTGAGGTCGACGCCAAAAAGGTTGGCCTCGACATCTCGGAAGCCATGCGCGCCTCGGAAAACAACACCATCAAACTCACCGACGTTCCCGAAACCGGTGTGCAGGTGCTGCGCGGGCCAACCCTGGACGGCCTGGGCAAGTATTACCGCGAAACCATCGAGGAATCTGACGCCGAGCCAGTCGACGTCGCCCAACAACTCAAAGACGACCGCGTCGATGTCCTGGTCTGCTACCTGCCGGTCGGCTCCGAAGCCGCCGCCAAGCACTACGCACAGGCTGCCATTGACGCCGGTGTTGCTTTCGTCAACGCGCTACCGGTGTTCATCGCCTCGGACGAGACCTGGGCAAAGAAATTTACCGACGCCGGTGTGCCCATTGTTGGCGACGACATCAAATCCCAAATTGGTGCCACCATTACCCACCGCGCCCTGGCCGCACTATTCGAGTCCCGCGGCGTGACCGTTGACCGCACTTACCAACTCAACGTGGGTGGCAACATGGACTTCAAGAACATGTTGGAACGCGAACGCCTGGAGTCCAAGAAGATCTCCAAAACCCAGGCCGTGACCTCCAACCTCAAAGCCGAACTGCACGCCGATGACGTCCACATTGGACCATCCGATTACGTTGCCTGGTTGGATGACCGCAAGTGGGCCTTCGTCCGTTTGGAAGGTCGCAACTTCGGTGATGCTCCCGTGTCCCTGGAGTACAAGCTGGAGGTTTGGGATGCCCCGAACTCCGCCGGTGTGATCATCGATGCAATTCGTGCCGCCAAGATTGCCCTGGACCGCAAGGTTGGTGGGCCAATCCTGTCGGCGTCGAGCTACTTCATGAAATCCCCACCGGTTCAGCACCACGATGATATGGCCCACGACCTCGTCGAAGCCTTCATCGCAGGCGACATCGAACGCTAAGCCTCACCTGACTCACCGCTAGTCAACTCAACATTTGGACCCCGCTTCGGCGGGGTCTTTTGTGTTTCATAAACACTCAAAACGCTTTATTGAGCTTTACAACGCATAGATTTCGCAACGCTTGACATTCTCATCTATCTCTAGTTGGATAACCAGTGATCTAAACCACACAGTCTTCTTCACCGCTAGGAGTGTCATCATGAGCGTTTCCCTAACTACGCCTGCCTCTGACACAGCCATTCACGAACTCACGCCCGCGCAGAAGAAAAAGGAATCGCGCCGGGTCATTCTCTCGAGCTATCTGGGCTCGTCCATCGAGTTCTACGACTTCCTGCTCTACGCATCGGCGTCAGCATTAGTTTTCCCCACCGTCTTCTTCAGCGATCTCGATCCGCTGGCCGGAACCATTGCCTCCTACGGCACGTTCGCGGCCGGTTATCTTGCCCGCCCACTCGGCGGCGCGATCTTCGGCCACTTCGGTGACAAGCTGGGCCGCAAGAAAATGCTCGTCCTGTCCATGTTCATCATGGGTATCGCCTCCACACTGATTGGCCTGGTGCCCAGTGCCGAAATGATCGGTTCATGGGGTGCCGTCATCTTGGTCATGCTGCGCATGTTCCAGGGCATCGCCGTCGGCGGTGAATGGGGTGGTGCCGCACTGATGGCACTGGAACACTCCGAAAAGGGGCGACGCGGTTTCGCTGCGTCCTTCACCAACGCCGGCGCACCAACCGGTGCGGCGCTGGGTACGTTCGTGCTCGGCACCTTCGCGGCCGTCCTGCCACAGGAGGAATTCCTGTCCTGGGGTTGGCGCGTACCATTCCTGCTGTCCTTCGTGCTGCTGGTCATCGGCATGATCGTGCGCTCCAAGATCACCGAATCACCGATCTTCCTTGCCGCACTGGAGAAGGAAAAGAACGAACCGGTCAAGGCCAAGAAGAAATTGCCAATTGTTGAAGTCCTGCGCCGCCCAAAGGCCCTGATCTTGACCATGCTGGCCGGCGCCTCCGGTTTCGCCCTGCAGGTCCTGCTGTCCACCTTCTCGGTTAGTTATGCCACCGAATTCGGCGCCGAACGTTCCTCGGTCCTCTACGCCTTCGCGTTCGCCTCGGTGGCCTCGATCTTCTTCGTCATCTACTTCGCCCACATTTCCGACCGCTTTGGACGCCGTCCGGTCATGCTCGTCGGGCTCGCCCTGTTCGTGGCATTCCTGCAGCCGTTCTTTGCCATGATGCGTTCCAACAACTGGGCGCTCATCCTACTGGCCTTCACCATCGCCCTGGCCTTGCACGCGGTCATCTTCGGTCCGTTGGCCGCATTCATTTCCGAACAGTTCGGCACCGGATCTCGCTACACGGGCGCTTCAATGGGTTACCAGCTGGCCACCCTGCTCGGCGCGGGCTTCACCCCGACCATCTTGGCCTCGCTCTACGCAGCATCCGGTGGCACTTCAGTGACCACAGTGATCTGGTACCTCGTGGGTCTGGCCATCGTCTCGGCAACTGCGATCATCCTGACTCGTGAATCAAAGAACCTGGACCTCGAAACCCACGAACACTAGAACGCGCAGGCTTAGCTCGGGAACTCGTCCTTGATGAAGTCGTAGGAGTCCTCGATCAGAAACCGGAGCACCGCTTCGTCGACGTCGTCAAGCTTCTTGAGATACAAGCACGCCTTACTGGACTTATGCGGACCAAGCTTAGCTAACTGCTCGGTATAACGCTCCTCGAGACCGCCCAACAAATACACCACCAGATGCGCCTTTCGCGGGCTAAACCCCGCGGCGGGCGCATCGCCTTGCCGACCCGAAGCGTACACATAGTGGTAACTGCCGAACCCGATAATGCTCGGCCCCCACATGACCGGTTGTTCGCCCGTCACCTCACCCATGATGGTCAGCATCCGTTCGGCGTCAGCTCGTCGGACGGCGTGGTCCACGGTTGCGATGAACTCTTTGGGGTCGACGTCGGTTGGTTGCGTCTTATTCTCGGATTTGGCCACGTTGCTCCTCAAGGTCATCCTCTATTGTGAACACCAACGCGCTGCAACACACGTCGTAGATCGATTGCAGTTCGCGTTCACTCTCACCAGCGACGACGATTTCAGCCAACATAAAGCTATAACTATCCTGAGCTTCCATATCCGACAATCGCTGGTGCTCTTTTGCAGCGATCGTAATACGTACGGCGGGAAATTGCTGCTCGACGACCTTAACTTCCGCGGCACTAGGTACCCGAAGGACTAGCCCGTCGGCAAAGCGCCGGAGCATCCACTTGGCCGCTATCGCATATTCGCCCTTACCCTGCGGCATGTGGGGACGGCGTCCCAGAGCAAGGTCCATCATGGCTAAGTGATTCGGCATACCATCAACCCAGCGAAATACCTGTGCGTGCGATTGGGAATGTCTGCTGTTGATCTCGAGCAGCGCGAGCCGTTGGGTGGGCTCGTCCCAAAAGTATTCAATATTGAACGTGCTGTTTCGCAGGCCTATGGCACCGATCACTCGGCGGGTGGTCTCTGCCATTTTTTGTAACGCACGTTCGGGCAAGTTCGATGGGTACTGATACCGCAAGAAACTCGAAGACTGTTCATAGCAAATTGAGTCCACCACACCGATGATCTCAACCTGGTCACCCCAGCTATACCCTTCGAGCGTGCACTGCTGCCCTCCAACTGCCTCTTCCACCATGTAGGCATGCCCAGATATATCCGACACCTCCTCGGGTAAATCCAGCAGCTTGAGCACCTCGTCAAAGGCATCCCCGGTACTATGCAGTTGTTGCCGTTCCGTCTCAAGAGCCGCTCGCAAGCCAGCTTGGTCCGGCGCATAATGCGCTCCTTGGGAAGAAAACGATTGAATCGGTTTCACCCAGACCGGATATGACATGTGCGTTGGCAGCGTAGCCATCGGGTCCTCGACATCGATCAGGCCAAATGCCGGATATTCATCGATCACCTTTTGTTGTTCGAACCGAGACCAGTACTTGTGTTCACACTTCACAACCGCTTCGAGGTCTTTAGAGCGTAGTCCGTATCGCTGCGACAGGATCGGTACCAGCATGTTGACGGGAAAATCCCAGTAGCCGACGATGGCGTCTATGGGCTCCTCGAACTGCTCAAGCCGGTCTTGAGCTTTTTTCAAGATCTTTGAAAAGGAAACGCGGCTCTCTTGCATCTCCTCGATAGTCAACAAACTATGGAATACATATTGCTCAGCATCTGGCAGCGCGTCGAGTTCTGCCTGATTTCGATCGTCGAGGCCTAGAACAAATATATTGTGCGGCATGAGTTTCTCCTGCCCGGAGTAAGTAGCGCGTCACATTAACAGATGTCATGTCAAAATGTCTACACCCGCTCGAGCACAATATTACGCATGTCACACTTAGGGCGCGTGGGAGTTCGGCTGTAGGGAGAACAAACAACCCCTCTATGCGAACGACGCGTTGTACGATGGGCGCCGTGACCGATTACGAAATTGATACCGATAACTTACTGACCCGCCACCGGCAACTAAGTGGTCTGAAAGCGCTGGCGACATCAGCTCAAAAGCTCACCGACCGTAGCTTCGAGCTGTACGGCCCAACGAGTATTGCGGATTTCGCCAGATGGTTGGGACGCGCTGGCAATCTGGCGGCTAAGCCCCAGTTTGTGCAGGTGGTCCAGGCAAACCAGCAGAACATCATGGCACACGGTGTCTATGGATGGTTGCAAATCTTGTTAACCGGCGCGGTCCATCAGTATCGACACGATCTTAATACCCGTGGTCGTGGCGACGATGCCACCTATTTGTCCCGCCAACACGTCGATGACATTTGCCGTCTCGGTACTCACATAGTGCTGAATTATGGTGCACCTACCGGGCAGAACCGTCGGCTGCTGGGGCATTTCATGTCTGGCAACTACGCTCGTCTTGTGGATCTTATACTGCCCAAAGTTGGGGAAGCGCTCGATCAGGAGCTGTCGTCAGACGCTCTTGAACAGGGTGCGAATCCAGTCTTCCGCCTTCCCCAGCAGGCGTTGCAGATGTCCGTTGTGCATGAACTCGACTTGCGACCGATGGATGCGGACGAACCCTTTGACGACGAGGGTTTTGCCTATTGGCCCGATGAGATCAAGCAGAACGATGTCTCGACGCTGGATGGCGCCGCGCAGCAAATGATTTACGAGCTGACGATGATCACTCGTGCGATACAAGAAGGCTCCGCCCCGGCACCCTGGGACAACCCAGCCGTGGTCCGGTCAAGGTTGGAAGCGACCATGGGTATTGCATGGGCGTCACAGTGCTTGGACCCGCACCCTGAGATTGCTTCGGATGATCACACAGAAATGTATATCGCTGAACTCGTATCCCGGGTCGAACAGCTGCAGGATCGGGGCATTATCGGAGTGATTTCCTCCGATATTTTCCAAACTCGTGAGCTTGTTGAGGAAACCGCCAACGACGACCCGGCTACGGTCATGCTCTACGAACGAGCCCTGCGCCAATCGGTCGACAACGCTGCTTGGGTAATATTTAACTGGGTGCCAGACTTACAAACCGCAGGATTCCTGGCTCAACTTCTCTTGGACTACCAATTCAATGCGTTCTTCGCTGAGATTGAGAAGCTCTAATATGGGCCGGGTATTATCACGCAGCAAATCAGGATGAGCGTGCCGCTAGGGTCTTCGATATTGCAAAACACCTGTTGGCGCACGTCTAATTAGGCGGCGAGGCGGAGGGTCATGGTCCATTGCGTGCTCTTGGCAAAGCAGTCTGTCGTGGCCCTGACCACGGGTCGGGGTTCTTCCTCGGGTGGTTCCTGCTTATCGGGCGGCTCCCGTTTATCGGGTGGGATGCCGTCAAGAACTGGACCGGTGTCTTTGGAGTATCTGTGCCCGGTGGGTGTAGTCACCGAAAGGTGTTCTGGTGTTGCTTGGTGTGTCCACCCGGTGTTTTCTTTGATCTGATTACACCCAGCACACAGCCCGGAAGCATTCTGCCAGCTGGTTGGTCCACCATTCCGATACGGGGTGGCATGATCAATATCTTGGATCCGCCCATCACAGTACGGGGTCCGACACGTATCATCTCGTAGCACCACCATGCGTCGTAAACTCGCCGGGAAGGCCCGCCTGCGGGATTCCATGCCCACCAGTTGGTGATCACCCGGCCGAGCAAAGACCCTTCGCAGGAAAACCTCTGTCTCTGGCATCGCCAACCATCGTTTGGCCAGCCGGGCTGGGATCGGGCCGTGGCCAGTGACCCAGGCCGGGGTGTCCCCGTCAGCAAACAACGCTTCATCAGTCATCACGACCTGGACTTCAGCCGGCACCGCTGCTGGGGCATGCCCGTTGACCCGTTGGACAAAAAGATCAGCCATGATCTGACCATGAGAACGCGCCTGGCCGGTGGGATCGGTCGGATCAGCCGTCTCGCCAGAGTTGACCACACTATTGGCATCCCTGGTCAGAGTCGCCAGGATCCCTACGGCTTGTTGGGTGGAGACTAACGCTGTCACCCACGCCATCCCGTACGCCGCGGGACGCACTGTGACCCGGCGCTCTGAATAGGCGATCTCATTGCGCTCAACGGCACCGTGTTGGTCTAACCGTTCAGCATGTGCCCGAACCTTACCAGCCAGTTTCCGTGGCCCCAGCCCCTCAAACTGACCGGCAATCAGCTCATCCACTGCAGTCCGGTGCTCGGGTGCCAGCCAGGAGACTTCCTTGACCACAGCCTGGACACGTTCTTCATCAAGTTGGCCAAGAGCCAGGGAATTGAACGTTTTGGGCATGTCCTGGGACAACACTGTGGCCACCTGGAGGCACCGTGCACCCCGTGCTGGGGACTGACCACGAGCTAATCCGATCTCCGCGGCGAGCCCGTGACCACGCCGGGACCCGGGGACACCGCGGGCGGCTTCTTCCTCGTGGCGGTGTTGTTCTAGGTCTGCGATTTCCTCGACCTCTAACGCAGCGATCCGAGCCTTTAGCCGTGCCAACGTTTGGAGTCGATCAATGCATTGCGCAGAGGAGTCCGAAGGATCCAACATGTCCAGCATGGCACGAGTCTGCGCCATCCGTGCTGCACCTGTCATGGAATTCGTCATACATTTATTATACCGGTTTCGACACGGAAAAAGAACCCATAACGCCCAGTATTTGATGATATTTCACACTATAATACTTGAACACTTGAGTAAAAAAGGTTATGGAAAGCGCACAGGAAACCATGCATTAAACACTGCAGCGGGCGCAGACCCCGAAGATCCACACCCGCTGCTATGCAACGTGCGAAAAGGGTTTAGAACAGGCCGAGAATCTCGCCCTGCTCGTTGACGTCCATGTTGTCGGAGGCTGGTTCGTTTGGAAGACCAGGCATGGTCATCATGGCACCGGTCAGTGCGACGACGAATCCGGCGCCGGCTCGTACATTGAGCTCGCGAACGGTCACGCGGAAATCATCTGGGGCACCGAGGGTTTTCGGGTCGTCAGTAAACGAGTACTGAGTTTTCGCCATACATACCGGGACTTTGTCTTCGCCGGCGTCTTCGAGCTGCTTGAGCTGTTTTTCAGCCGCCGAGGAGAAGTCCACGCCTTCGCCGCCATAGATATTGGTAACGATATGCTCGATGCGCTCACGAATGCCGGTATCGGCAGCGAACATGGGCTGAACGGGGTCGTTGCCCTCGTCGAGTATTCCGCGAAGTTTCGTAGCAAACGCTTTGGCACCTTCGCCGCCGTTGGCCCAGACGCTGACCACTTCGGCTTGAACACCGCGAGCTTCACAGAAGTCTTTGACCCACTGCAGTTCTTCTTCGGTGTCTTGTGGGAACTGGTTGACCGCTACGATGACGGGCGCACCAAAGGACTTGACGTTCTCGAGGTGACGAGCCAGGTTCTCGGAGCCTTTTTCCATGGCCTCGATGTGGCCGGTACGGTCATCGCCTGGCTTATTGACCTCGTCCAAGGACAGGCCACCGTTGTATTTCACGGAACGTACCGTGGCGACAACGGTCACCGCGTCGGCGGCAAACCCGCCAGCGGGGCCGGTGATATTCACAAATTTTTCGGCACCCAGATCCGCACCGAAGCCGGCTTCGGTGACGACGGTATCGGCAAGATCAAGTGCGGTATTGGTGGCAATCACCGAATTGGCGCCGTGGGCGATATTGGCGAATGGTCCACCGTGAATCAGCGCCGGAGTACCGGCCAGAGTCTGCACGAGGTTTGGACGAATAGCATCGCGCAATAGAATGGCCATGCCGCCCTGAGCACCATTGGGGCCAAGCTCGGCGGCGGTCACCGGTTTGCGGTCATAAGTTTCGGCGACCACGATCCTCGAGAGACGTTCTTTGAGGTCGTCCAGGTCGCGCGCCAGGCAGAAGACAGCCATCGTTTCGGAAGCCACGGTAATTTCGAAGTGGTCTTCGCGGGGTGTTCCGGAGGCGCGGCCTCCCAGGCCAATAGTCACGTTGCGCAGGTTGCGATCGTTCATGTCCAACACGCGCTTGATGCGCACGGTGCGGGGGTCGATCCCAAGTTCGTTGCCGTGGAAAATGTGGTTATCCACCAGGTTGCACAGCAGATTGTGTGCCGAGGTAATGGCGTGGAAGTCACCCGTGAAGTGTAGGTTGATATTTTCCATGGGTACCACCTGGGCGTATCCGCCGCCGGTGGCACCGCCCTTCATACCAAATACGGGGCCCAGCGATGGTTCACGCAGGGCCACCATGGTCTTGGAACCCACCAGGTTCAGAGCATCGGCGATCCCAACGGACACGGTGGATTTTCCTTCACCCGCGGGTGTCGGCGAGACCGCTGTGACCAGCACGAGTTTGCCTCGTTTACCGGAGGTCGGAATCTTTTGCGTGTCAACTTTTGCCATGTGGTGGCCGTAGGGGATCAGCGCGTCCTCAGAGATATTCACGGAAGCGGCAATGTCGGAGATCGGTTCCAGTGTGGCAGCCAGTGATATTTCAGCATCATTCATAGGTGCAAGGTTAGCTACGTCACTCTTGTTAAGGAAGAGTCCGCCACATTAACTTTGGATTTTTTCTGATGCGTTCTGATCGGTACTGGTCAGACGCCAAATAATCCACGCAGCCAGTGCCACGGCGAGCACAACTGAGACCGCGATGGTCGCCACCGGCCACCGGGTATACGCGATACCGATGGCTGCAACGGACACCGAACCGATGGTCGTATAGATGGTTGCCCAGATCGCCCCGCCAATAATCAGGGCCGGCACATATCGGTACCAACGCATCCGAACGACGCCGGCGGCGAGGTTTATGGCGGTTTGAAATCCGATGGTCAGAAAGGAAACGGCGACGGCAGGCGGACCCCACCGGTCTAGGGCTCGTTCGGCGCGCTGATACACGGCTGAGGCCATGATCCGTTGGACGGCGTTGATCCGTGACATTCCCGCCCTGGCGGCACGGCCAATGAGATAGGTACCTCCGGCGCGGAGGAAGACGATGGCGAACAGCGCGATCCACACCCAGACCCAGGGGCCATCCCAGGTCATGGGGTTGTACCAGACGCCGTTACCCACGTTGTCTCCTCGCTGCTGCGATATCGCTACGTTTTCTACCCTAGATTATGCGTCAGGTGCGACGTCGTCGTCAGGGGTTTGGGCTTCAGGCTGATCCGCCCACCAGTCCAGGAGAGCGGCCTTTGAGGCCTCGAAATCTGCGGGACCTTCATCCAGTCGAAGGTTCAGCAGGTGGTTATAGGCGCGTCCTACCAGGGGGCTGGGTTTGATACCCAGGATCTCCATGATCTGTTTACCATCCAGGTCAGGACGAATCGAGGCGAGCTCTTCTTCCTCAGCCAGCTGCTCGATGCGGGTTTCCAGATCGTCGTAGGCGGTGGCCAGTCGGCGAGCCTTACGCTTGTTCTGGGTGGTCACATCCGAGCGGGTCAGCGCGTGAAGGTGGTCCAGCAGGTCACCGGCGTCGGTCACGTAGCGGCGCACCGCAGAATCGGACCATTCGCCTTCGCCGTAACCATAAAACCGCATGTGCAGTTCCACGAGTCGGGCCACGGCTTTGGTTGAGTCTTTATCGAAGCGCAGGGCTCGCATGCGTTTGGCCGCTAGTTTTGCTCCGACGACGTCGTGATGGCGGAACGTGACCTTGCCGTTTTTCTCGAACCGGCGGGTCTTGGGCTTACCGATATCGTGCATCAGGGCCGCGAACCGGAGCACAAAATTCGGTGCCTCCACGTACTTGGCTTCGTGTTCGATGGCGTTTTCCATGACTTGCAGCGAATGCTCGTAAACGTCTTTGTGTCGATGGGTGGCGTCCGAAGCTTCGCGCATGGCCGGCAGTTCGGGCAGCACAAATCCTGCGATCCCCGAGACCACAAGGAGATCGAGTCCACGGCGGGGCTTGGCTGCGATCACGAGTTTCACGAGTTCTTCGCGAACGCGTTCGGCTGAGATGATCTCAATGCGCTGGGCCATCTCACCCATGGCCACCGCAACGCGATCGGAGACGGTAACGCCGAGTTGAGCGGCAAACCTTGCGGCGCGCATCATGCGCAACGGGTCGTCGGAAAAGGAGTCTTCGGGAGCGCCGGGGGTATCGAGCACGCCGGCTACCAGGGCTTTGATGCCGCCGAACGGGTCGACGAGTTCAAAATCAGGCAGGCGCAGTGCCATTGCATTGACGGTGAAATCCCGGCGACGCAAATCCTCAACCAGTTCGGTGCCGAACACGACCTGAGGTTTACGCGAGTCAGGGTCGTATTGCTCGTCCCGGTACGTGGTGATCTCCACGATCCAGTCTCCGTAGCGGGCGCCGATCGTGCCAAACGCAGCACCGATGTCCCACTGTGCATGGGCCCAGCCGGTCAGAATCTGTTGGATCTGTTCGGGTTTGGCATCGGTGGTGAAGTCGAGATCCGTGACCGTGGCACCCAAGAACATATCGCGCACCGGGCCTCCAACCAGGGCCAGCTCGAAGCCGGCGTCAGCAAACCGTGCCCCAAGGTCCACAACGAATTTTGGCAGGGTGACGTCGGCCGGGAAACCGGCTGGCAAGTCCACGGTGGCTTGGGTGAAGTGGCTGGTATTCGACATGAGGTAAGTACGTATTCGATCCGATAGGTTCAGTTGAAATTTTTGCTAGTGGTGTCCCCGTATTGCGCGCCAGACAATGCTGGGCTGGAGGCAACGGGCTAGAGTGGATTATATGTCCCACCGTGCCCGTGGTGCTTCCGATCGCACCCCACCCAATGTTTGGGGCACCAGTGCGTCTACGATCCGGCGGGTTCGCCGCGATGCGCAGACCGCCAGGGTACGCACCGAGTCTGCTACAGGCTCGGGTCAGATACCAACTGTAAGCGAAATTTCCGCCGGCGGCATGGTGGTCCGAGAGCACCGGGGAGCACACCAGGTAGCCATTATCGCACGGTATAACCGCGGTGGACGACTCGAATGGGTCCTCCCCAAGGGACACCCCGAGGGCGAAGAGGATCACCACGAAGCCGCCATGCGCGAAGTCGCCGAGGAAACCGGCATCTCAGGCGATGTGCTGACGGCACTGGGCCACATCGACTACACCTTCACCGTGCCGGGTCGACGTATCCACAAAACCGTGCACCACTTCTTATTACGCGCCACCGGTGGGGAACTGACCATCGAAAACGATCCGGACCAAGAAGCCGTCGACGTCGCCTGGGTTGATGTCGATCGCCTTACCGGTCGGCTGACGTTCCTCAATGAGCGCCGCATCGTGGAAATGGCCCGCGATCTGATGGCCGAGTTCTTCGATATCGGCCCACCACCAGCCGTCGTCCGTCCGCGTCGAATTATCCCGATGATGCGTCGACTACCGTCGGGATTGATTCCCCCGCAGTTCCGCGACGACGGCGCGGAAACTGAGAAAAAGCCACCTACACCCTATGAACTGGCTCAAAAGCTTGCCAGGGCCAAGCAACCCGACCAGCAGCCTGGTAGCCTACCCAAAGATTCCCCCGAGCATGAGCCCGAGGAGTCAGCTTCCCCCGAACCAGAGCAGCCGAAGATTCCCAAACCTTCGGCGGCACTATTTGAGAAACATCGTAAACGAAACACATGACCGAAACCCCCCAGGCCGAACAGGCTAACCCAGATCCCAAGGACGCCTCGCGGTCCCGTTCCCTTGCCGCAAAAGCCTCGGCGCTCATGGCGGCCGGGACCATCGTCTCGCGAGTGCTGGGCTTTGTACGCACCTCACTACTGGCCGTTGCGATCGGTTCCACGGCGTTGGTCGCCGATGTGTTCGAAACCGCCAACACGATCCCCAACGTCATCTACATGTTGTTGGCCGGCGGTGTGTTCAATGTGGTGTTGGTCCCGCAGATTATCAAGCAGGCCAAAAAAGCCGACCGGGGCGCGGACTACACCTCGCGGCTGATCACCCTGGCCGCACTGCTTATCGGTGCATTCACCATCGCGATAACACTGCTGGCAGCCCCGATTATTGACGGGCTCACGCTGAACTGGGCAGGACCCAAACTCGCCCTGGGCACCGCGTTTGCGCTGTGGACACTACCGCAAATCTTCTTCTACGGCATGTATGCGGTCATCGGCCAAGTGCTCAACGCCCACGGTCGATTCGGTGCATATATGTGGGCACCGGTGGCGAATAACATCATTGCCATCGGGTTCATCCTGTTCTATATCGTCATGTTCGGTCCCTACGTCGTCATGCCCGACACACAACAGTTTTCCGAATGGACGACGACGCACACCATCGTGCTGGCCGGCGGGCACACGCTGGGCATTCTCGTGCAGGCCGTCGTGCTGCTGTGGCCACTCAAACGCCTCGGCCTCGGCCTGAAACCCAAATTTGGGTGGAAGGGCATGGGCCTGCGCCACACCGGGCGCCTCGCCGGATTCACCATCGTCACCATGATGGTCGGCAACATCTCAAACCTCATGATCAACCGGCTGGTCACCGGCGCGACCGAGGCCCGCAGTCAGTTGGACGACCCGTTTGAACAGGCCGCTATTCCTGGGCTACAGGCACTCAATATCGGTCAGCTCATCACCGTCCTACCCCACTCCGTGTTTGTCCTCTCGATCGCCACGGTACTGTTCAACCACTTGGCCCGCTCGATGCAAGACGAGGACCTGGAAACCGCACGACGCACCACAGGCTCTGGACTGCGCACTTTTGCGGTGCCGATGATGATTTCCGTGGTCGGCATCATCGTGCTCGCTCCAACGGTCGCACGACTGTTCGCCAGTACCGCCGATACCGCGATCGTCTCAGCACACGCGATCGCGCAAATTCTGTTGATCCTCGCGCTGGGTATGCCGCTGCGCTCGGCCCACTTCTACCTGCTGCGGGTGTTCTACGCGGCCGAAAACGCGATGATCCCCATGATCGTCCAGGTCGGTGCCGCAGCCCTCTCGCTCTCCCTGGCCTACGGCATCGCCCCGCTGGTGCCGCCGGAGACCCTGGCCCATCTGATCGCCCTGGTCTTTACCGTCGTCCACGTCTTCCAACTGGCGCTGACCCACATGCTGGTCAAACGCGTCTATGGCGACTACGGGGTCAAGGCCGTCATTTCAACCTACGTTCGGACCGGGTGGGCAGCCATTGCCGCCGGAATTTTCGGTGCCGCGCTGCTCTACCCACTGGGCGGGTACACGGGCGGCTGGGCCATGAGTTCGATCCCCAACGCCGTGATCGCGTGCGGACTGGTCGGAACAGTCATGGTCGCCGTTTACCTGGTGGCCTGCCGGATCTTCGATGTCACCGAACTTCAGCAGTTCCTCAACCCCATCACCAGCCGGCTGAAACGCAAGACCAACACCGAATAACAACAGTGTGACGGTAACGGTGTCAGATCCCAACAGATCACAACGAATACCATAAACTAGACACAGTGCTTCAACATACATCGGTAACAGGGAGGTCTTGGTGGCCAACTTAGACGAAGGCGCGGTACTTGGTGGCCGCTACCAGATCACCGGACGCGTCATGGCATCCTCGCAACAGGACCAGGTACTTAACGGGCTCGATCAGGTACTCAACCGCGAGGTGCTGATCCTCGTCGCTTCGCGGGAAAATGCATCCCAGGCTGCCCAATCCGCCCGCCAGCTGGCCACCGGTGAACGCGCTAGCTCCATCCAAATTCTGGATCTGGGCCTGTCCAATGACCGCACCTATTTGGTGGCCCCCGGCAACTCTGACGTCGAGGCCCTCTTGGCCCTGTTGACCAACGAGGATGTCTACGTTGAACCCTTCTTCACCGAGGCCCTGGGTACCGAATTGTTTGGTGAATCCAGGTCGCACACCCCTCAAACCTTTGACGACGACGCCGAGTACTACGCCGAACTCCATGATGAGTTGGAAGAAGAACAGGACGAGACCACAAAACGTCCCGAGTTTTTGAATAAACTCTCTGATCGCATCGATAACTGGCTGCAGGAAGATACCAACGAGACTCCCGTGGCCCCCGGTCGGCCCGATGACACCTCCGGTAAAGCCGGTGCCGGTACCGCCACCGGAATTGGTGCTGCAGCGGGTGCAGGTGCAGCCGCCGCTAGCGCTTCCAAGCATCGCGACGATGCCGATGAGACTGACGAGTCCACCGACTCCAAGATGGAGCAGACCGAACAGCCGGAACCAACTCGTTCCAAACTGCCCATTCTAGATGATGAGCCTGACGACGCCGAAGTCGACGAGCCAGTACAGCCTGCGCAACCTCAACAGCCAACGCCTCCTCAAGTCCCAGTCGAACCTGAACCAGAGGAAGAGACACCTGAGGAGCGCACTCAGATTGTTCCACCGATCACCCAGGAACCAATCACCGAAGGCCAGCCACGGGTTACCGCTGCCGCTGCACAACAGCCATCCCCAGATCAACCAGCCAACCAGCGCTCCAAGCAACGTGCGGCCCCACTGATTCCACCACCGGCACCAGACGAGCCCACCGCCGAAGAAGGCTATGCCATCCAGTACACGGATGAGCCCCAGCGCTCAACCCTGGGCCGTTGGCTCGCCGGGCTGTTGCTGATCGCGGTACTGGTCGGCGCCGTCGTCATTGGTTTCCAATTCTTGGGCTCGCCCGAGGAAGAAGAACAGCCGCCGGTTGCTGAGGAACCATCCGAAGAACCACCGGCCGAGGAAGAAGAGTCTGAAGAACCCGAAGAGGAGACTGAGGACCTGCCCGCTCCTGTACCGGCATCGGTTGAACGCGTTGTACCGGATGCCCCAGAGCTGTCCAATGAGTACGAGTCTGACCTGCCGGCGATTGTCGATGGCAACCAAGCCACCGCTTGGCACACCCTCACGTTCACCAGCCCACAATTTGGTGGGTTCGCCTCTAACCTCGCCCTGGTGGTGGAACTGGAAGAAAAGGCTCCCATTTCTGAAATCTCGATCGCTCAGAACCAGGGCAGCGGAGGCGCATTCACGGTCGCAGTCTCCAATGAACCGGATCCAACCGGCGGCGTCACGCTCACCGATGGGTCCTTCACCGGCCCCGAGTATACCGTTGACGCACATAATGAGGACGGCGAGCCCATTGAGGCCCGCTATGTCATCATCAACTTTACCGAGCTACCAACCCTGTCGAACACCAATTCGCCTGACCGACCATACGGCCTACGCATCTCGGAAATCGACGTCAATTAGTCCAGTACATGAAGGCGCCATGAGGAATGGAATATTCTTTATGGTGCCTTCGTTGTCACTGACGGAACCAAAACACTAGGGCCCTGCTTTTCGTGCCCTACGCCGCATTAGAGCAAAGGAAATACTCTTGGCAGAGAACCTCACCGCCGACGTACATGACGTTGTGATTATCGGATCTGGCCCAGCCGGCTATACCGCCGCTGTCTACGCATCTCGTGCGAACCTGAAGCCAGTCCTGTTCACCAGTTCTGTCGAAGCAGGCGGCGAACTCATGAACACCACCGACGTCGAAAACTACCCCGGCTTCCCCGAGGGCATCATGGGTCCAGAACTCATGGGCCACTTTGAAGCTCAAGCGCGTCGCTTCGGTACTGATGTCCAGTACGAAGACGTCACCGAATTAGACCTCAACGTTCAGCCAAAACGCATCACCCTGGCCGATGGCACCATCCACCAGGCACGCGCCGTAATTTTGGCAACCGGTTCCAAATACCGCGAGCTGGGGTTGCCTGGCGAAAGCGCCCTAGTAGGTAAGGGCGTCTCATGGTGTGCAACATGTGACGGTTTCTTCTTCCGCGACCAGCCATTGGCCGTCGTCGGCGGCGGCGACTCCGCGATGGAAGAGGCCCTCTTCCTCACGAAGTTCGCGTCCAAGGTTTACGTCATTCACCGTCGTGATGAGCTACGCGCATCACAGATTATGGCTGACCGTGCACTGGCCAACGAGAAAATTGAGTTCATCTGGAACTCCGCTGTCACCGCCATCAACGGGGAAACTAAAGTGGAATCTGTTGACATTGAGGATCTCGTCGCGGGTACCGTGAACACGCTCGATGTGAACGGTGTCTTCATTGCAATTGGTTCCGATCCTCGCACCGACTTAATCAAAGATCAGCTCGACATCGACGAATCCGACGGCACGATCGTGGTTCAAGAACCATCAACCGCTACAAAGATCCCGGGCGTCTTCGCTGCAGGTGACGTCGTGGATGGCAAGTACCGTCAGGCGATTACCGCAGCCGGCATGGGTGCCAAGGCCGCCATCGACGTAGAAGATTACCTCGGCTAAGACTCACGACGCTTATTCGGCGTCTTCAACTCAATCGGAAGGAATATTATGGCGACTATCGCAGTAACAGATCAGGACTTTCAGGAAAAAGTCATCGATGCAGACAAACCAGTCATTGTCGATTTTTGGGCAGAATGGTGCGGCCCTTGCCGTCAGCTATCTCCAGTTTTGGAAGAAATTAGCGACAAATACGCTGACAAGGTAACCGTTGCGACAGTGGATGTTGACGACAACCCTGGTATCGCCGCTAAATACGGGATCACCAGCATCCCTACCGTCTATGTATTCAAAGATGGCGAAAAGGTACACGATTCAGTTGGAGCAAAACCACTCCACGCACTGGAAAAAGAATTTGCGGACTACCTGAACTAAGGTAGTCCAAGCACGACAAACAAAAGGGGCGATGGTCAAGTTCTTGACCATCGCCCCTTTTGTATCCAAACCCCAGAGTCGAGCTACCTACTCTGCATCTGAGGACTCACTATTGATAACAGCCATGATCCTGTTCAGGTCATCGACAGATGCGAAATCGATAGCAATACGGCCTTTCTTAGCGCCCAGGGTAATCTTCACTGAGGTGTCTAGAAGGTCGGTGAGCGACGAAGCCAATTCATCGAACTGTTGGGTGTTGCGGCGAGTACGGGGTGCAAGCTGACCTGCGTTGTGCATATTACGCAGCATGAGGCTGGCGAGTTCCTCTGTGGCACGTACAGACAAGCCCTCATTGATTACACGCTGTGCCAATTGCGTCATGAGTGTCTCATCGTTGACCCCAAGGATTGCACGAGCGTGACCCGCTGACAGGACACCAGCAGCAACCTGACGTTGCACAGCAGGTGGCAGGTTCATGAGTCGAAGCGTATTTGAGATGTGAGGCCGTGAACGCCCTACACGTTTTGACAGGATTTCCTGAGACCAACCAAAGTCATTCATCAATTGTTGATAGGCAGCAGCCTCTTCAAGCGCATTGAGTTCACTTCGGTGAATATTCTCGAGAAGTGCGTCACGAAGTAGGTCCTGGTCGGCGGTGTCGCGAATGATTGCCGGGATGGTGTCGAGACCAGCACGCTTACTGGCTCTCCAGCGGCGTTCACCCATAATGAGCTCATATTTGCCCTGGCTATCGGTAGGTCGAATGACAATAGGCTGCAGTACACCTACCTCAGCAACTGACGCGACGAGCTCAACCATGGCTTCCTCGTCAAACTCCTCACGAGGCTGCCGGGGGTTGGGAACGATTGCATCTACTTGGATCTCGTTCAGCAGACTGCCACTGTCAGCAGTAGGGGTGTCCTGTGCCGAGTCATTTACAGCAGTCTCATCGACTACAGGTTCGTCAGCTACCTGTTCGCCCGACACTTTACGGGGCCGTTCTAATATCGGATTAGGCATCGAGGCACGGCTAACCTTAGAGCGCGCTGCTGTCGATGCGCTGACAGTATCGTCCCCAAAAAACAAATCAGATGGACGACGGCGCGACTGCGTCGGCTTCACGCCATCGAGATAACGAGATTCCACTGCTTTTGCCGGTTCTGATAAATCAACTCGTGGAGCTTCATCTACTATTACTGTATCATCGTTCGCTTTTTCTTCAATCGGAGGAAGTTCGTTTGCTCCCGTATCCGGGGTTTCATCTGGGCTCTCCTCGAGGGGAGGCTCTTCGTCAGATGTGTTCTGAATTAGAGCTCCAAGGCCTCGTCCCAAGCCACGACGAGATTTTTTGGGTTGCTGCGCCATCAATACCTCCGTTATATTCTTCAAACTCCGACTACGTCCAGCATATCTGTTATTGACGGGATTTGCTGTGTTTCACGTGAAACACGCGCCGAGTTCTGCCAAGGGCAAGGACTGAATTTCTACCCCGAAACAACTCGTATATCGACATTTGAACACAAACGCGCAGTACCGGTGGCCTACATACTGTTCCTTCACAACTGTATGCTTAGATTTGCGAATCTGGGGCGCATACCACGTGGTTTCACGTGAAATCTGGGGTTCGGGACGATTTTTCGACTTTTCTATACGTCGTTTCAGGTAAAACGGATAGCTAGCCTGGACTAACCGCGGCAATCATTGCAAGAACGTGGTCGTGCCAAACAGAATCAACAGAATCATTCAATGTTCTCCGCGATATCAGTCTGGAATCACTAGAACAATCTCATAGATTTGGGGCTCTATCTCGAGTTGTCCTAGGTTAACCATGTCCGGCTCGTTTCACGTGAAGCCCTGTGTCGTATCAGTATAGAACCGCATTTAAAAAATACGGTGATCTACCCTCGTTCAGGAAAACCTTGACCGAAATGTATAAAGAACAGCTGCATTGAGAATGCGACATGCGCGTTTCACGTGAAAATCACGCTGCTTAGCCCTCGGACTTGGGGTTTTGACAACCATCGAGGGTCAAGTTCAGTACAGGAAGGTCAGAAAATGCCACAATGAGATGCTTTCTCCTCATTTACTCAAAAGCATTATCTACTTCATAGCTATGCGTTCATTTAAGAGGGGGCATTCCGTGAAGGCTACACGTGAAACCAATACATGTAAACCCGACATGCCAAATACCCAGGCGGTAAATGGTGTCGTATCTAATTTTTCCGAAGTCGCTATTTGCGTCGCCGATATTTGCATGTAACCAGTGGAGGAGCACGTTTCACGTGAAACGTGACAACTCTTCAGTGAGCGTTTTCACGGTCACAAATGAGTATTCTACTTTTCAAGTGAACCGCCCAACACTAAACGAATTTTTCTGGCAATAGGTTTATGAAGCTCACGACCCTCAGGCAAAATATGGGACCAGTGTTTCACGTGAAACGTCGTTTTACCGGGCTTAGGTAGTATTCGGCCCTTTCTGTCCAGACACAAAAGCAAGGGTCAGTTATATCAAAGACGATGCGCAGCGCTGCACTTAGTGGACTACTGTGGGTACTGTGACCGACTCTAAAACATGAAGTCTCTACTTCGGTGTAGAGTGCTCTAGGCTACCGTTTCACGTGAAACATCGCGCGGTGTCCACGTAGAAGCGTTCGATGGCCAATATATAGTGTCCACCTTAAAGGTGAAGCACGAGTGGTTGGAGAGAAATCCACGGATCCTAGCCTGCATTGTATGGCTATGCTGCTCTATTTTTGCCTTTTCAACTCTCATAGCCTCTGAGTTGTGCAAGTAGTGCAACTCGAGAAGACGTTTCACGTGAAACGACGGATCAAATCGCTTCCCAGTCTTGGCAGTGCCTTCGATATTGATAACTCTTGGGCTGAATGCTGAGAACTGTAGTCAATGGCCAAGGCTACCTGAGTCTTCGGATTCCTTTGACAATGGCCTCAAAGCCTCGAGTGGTTTCACGTGAAACCAGACACGGAACGTTGCCGGAATCGGTCGACAGCTCCGTTACAACATACGCATAGGTTACCCAGCGCCGCCGTATCTAAGAACGATAGTACGAGGCGAAAGTTACCGCTAATGGATCGAGCAGGTGCCACATAAGACAGCGACCGAGCGAGGGAGTTGGGTAGTCCTAGCGCATGGCCAAGTCGAGACCTAAAGACACGGTCGGGCTCTAGCGGGACCAACTTCGCTGCTGGCTATTGTGTCGTGCCTCGCGAAGCAATCTCCATCGCAGCTTCACGGTAGCTCAGCGCACCCGTCGAACTTGGGTCATAAGTTAGGACACTCTGCTGATATGAGGGCGCTTCAGAAATCCGAACGTTCCTCGGGATGACAGCCTGTAATACTTGCTGCGGAAAGTAATCACGAACCTCTTCCGCGACTTGAACAGCCAAATTGGTTCGCGAGTCATACATCGTGAGAAGGATAGTTGAAATATGCAAGGCAGGATTCAGGTGCTCCTGGATCATCTCAATATTCTTCACGAGTTGAGATAGCCCCTCAAGAGCATAATATTCAGTCTGGATCGGAATAAGAACTTCATTCGCTGCAACGAAAGCGTTAACGGTTAATAAACCTAAACTCGGTGGGCAATCGATGAACACATAATCAATGCGAGGAAGACCAATTTCTTCGCGGTATTCAAAGTACCGTTCCAGGGCACGGGATAGGCGCTGCTCGCGTGCGACCAATGAAACCAGCTCAATCTCGGCACCCGCCAGATCGATCGTTGACGGAGCCACCAGGAGGCCATCCGTATCCGGATTTTCGTAGAGTACGTCTTTCAGGTCGTAGTCCTCGATGAGAACGTTGTAGATCGAGGGGACCCCTTGATGGTGGTCTATGTTCAAGGCTGTTGACGCGTTGCCCTGAGGGTCTGTATCAATTACCAGAACGTTCATGCCGGCTCGAGCCATTGCAGTAGAGACGTTGACTGTCGTCGTAGTTTTCCCGACGCCACCCTTTTGGTTAGAAATTGTGATGATGCGGGTGTGCTCAGGTTTCGGCATGCGCTTAGTTTTTAGCTTCTCGCGTCGACGTTTTTCGGACTCCAACTGTCGGGCAAGCGGTGTCGAAGCAGCGCTATTCGTAGTCTGCGCAGTTTCACCTGAAACATTGTCCTTGTCGACCAAGCCAGCCTCCATTACTTTAAAATTGAAGTAATTATTTTCCTACAATTTAGGAACCATACGTAAGTCTTACAACAGTAGTGGCAACTGCCAAGAGTTCGTCACCGACCGTTAGAACTTCCGAGTTCTTCGTTTTGAATTTACGTAAAACTTTATCTGCCTTTTCAATTTCATTGGCAGCGCTTTTGCCTTTAATAGCCAGCAATTCACCTGTACCGTGCAACAACGGGACAGTCATCGGCACCAGGGATTTCATCGCGGACACAGCACGCGCGGTCACTATGTCCACGTCTACTGTCTCAAAGACCTGCTCGGAACGGGCGCGTACAACATCCACGTTTTCAAGCTCGAGATCTGCGATCACCATTTCTAACCAATCAACGCGTCGTTCCAGTGGCTCAATCAGAACGAACTGGACGTCGGGCCGTGCGATGGCCAAAGCGATACCTGGTAAGCCCGCACCTGATCCAACGTCGGCGACAAGGGCACCCTTTGGCAACAGCTCTTGGACCACCGCACAGTTGAGAACGTGGCGATCCCACATCTTCGGAATTTCGCGTGGCCCAAGCAGGCCCCATTCGATGCCCGTGGTTACAAGGTGATGTACGAACCGTTCGGCGACGTCTGTACGGTCTCCGTACAGCACCTCAACGGCGTCAACGACCCAGGATTCTTGACGAGCAAGTTCGGCGTCTGATGGGTCTGCCTCAGGGATAGGATTGTCAGTCAAGGCTATTCTCCGGAGCTAATGACTACGTGACGGCGTGGGCCTTCACCTTCCGATTCGGAGTGCAGACCGGCTTCAGCGACAACGTCGTGGACGATTTTACGTTCGTATGGGCTCATCGGCTTCATGTGCTCAACGTCGCCGGAGGCCTGGACCTTGGCAATAGCTTCACGTGCTTCATCACGCAGAGCATCAGCACGCTCTACGCGGTGACCAGCTACGTCCAAGATCAATCGTGAGCGTTCTCCGGTTGAGGACAGCACAGCCAGACGAGTGAGCTCCTGCAGAGCATCTAAAGTCTTGCCGTCCTGACCGACGAGACCAGCGATGTCTTCGTCATCTTCGGCCGCAAGAACAGAGAGGTAAGTCCTGTTGTTTCGGACTTCAATATCAATATCACCATCGAGATCGGCGATGTCGAGGAGTTCCTCAATGTAGTCGGCAGCGTGGTCGCCTTCGGCTTCGATATTAGAGGATTCGAGGGACTCTTCGGTGACGTCTTCTGACGCGTTAGCTTGTTCTGCGTTCATCGTTTCTTCCTAGTTTTTTTCACAGGTTGGTGGCGCTGACCTTTAGGCTTCTGTGCTTCAGTTTGAGCCTTCTCTTCGGCTTCTTGAGCTGCTTTGCCGACTGGGGGCAAGCCTTTGACAGCGCGACGTTCGTTGAGTTCGCGCTCGGCAATGGAGCCTGGCGTTGGGTTCCGGCGGATAATGAAAAGCTGCTGTCCAACGGCCCAGAAGTTGGTTGCGGTCCAGTAGATGAGCACACCGACTGGGAAGTTGAAACCACCGATAGCAAAGACCGCTGGCAGCGCGTAGAGCATGATCTTCTGGGTCTGCGCGAACTGTCCGGTCTGAGCGGCCTCGGACATGTTCTTACCCATCAGGGTCTTCTGCATGTAGAACATGGCAGTGACCATCAGAATAATCAGAATGACGGCGACGATAACAACATTCAGGTCGAAGTTTTCGCCAATGTTGTCTTTCAACACGTCCGACATTTGTGCGCCAGCGAAAGATGAATTCGCAAATGAGTGCACTTCTTCTGCTGAGAGGGCACCGATCGTTTCATTATTGTCGGCGGCTTGTGATGCGCTGACTAATACGCGGTACAGCGCAAAGAAGAAGGGCATCTGCACCAGCATGGGCAGACATGCAGCAAACGGACTGGTGCCACGGTCCTTAAATAACTGTTGTTGCTCCATCGCCATAGCTTGGCGGGAGAGCTGATCTTTTTTGTTCTTATATTTTGCTTGCAGTTTTTTGATCTCAGGCTGCAATTCCTGCATGGCGCGCTGGGATTTAATCTGCTTGACGAATACCGGGATCAGCAATGTACGAATCAGAATCACGAGCAGCACAAGTGCCAGGGTCCAGGTCCAACCCGATGCCGAGTCCATTCCCAGGAAGCCCAGCACGGTGTGAAACATACTCAGCACCCATGAGACCGCCCATGTGAAGGGGAGAAGAATTGTGTCAAAAAATCCCATAGTTTATTTATCCTCTTCGGTGGCCTCGGTATCCGGCGGTATTACCGGGTGGTTCAGTTCAATAATGAAGGGTTGTTTGCCATCCGGCCAAATCCTATTCCCTGGAGGGACCGGATTAATGCCACCGTGTTGCCATGGATGACAACGCAAAATACGCCATCCTGCCATAAGGCTACCCTTAATGGCCCCGTGCGTATAAACCGCTTCTAGGCCATAGGCTGAACACGTCGGAAAGAATTTACACACGTCTCCATAGGTTGGAGAGATGATTCTGCGATACGCTCGCAACAGCCAACCAATCAAGGTTGATGGTAGAACACGAATAAAGCCCCACTGGGTTGCGCCTTCCTTCACAATAAATGGCGAAGGCTGGGCATCGGCAGAGATATCCTGGTGCTCATTGCTGTTCTGCACGCCGCATATACTTTCTGAGTGCCCCTCGAACTGCATGAGTTGCCGCTTCTCTGAGCTCATCAAAGCTGGCACTGGCAGAGGCCGGTAGTGCTCGGACTACTAAGTCAATTGAGCCATCAGCTACTTCGATGCCAAAATCACGGTCAAAGAGTTCGGTGACGATAGCACGCAGTCGACGTTTTACAACGTTCCGGGTGACGGCATTCCCCACAGCTTTAGAAACAATAAATCCTGCTCGTGGGTCGTCCCCGATTACTGGTCGGATATTTGCAGATACAACAACGTTCCGATTACCGAAACGGGAACCGGAACGTTGTGTATCAGAAAATTGTGCTGTAGTGCGTATCCGTTGGTGTTTCGGTAGCACTAAATCAGTGTTCCTGTGGCCACCGGCACCGACACTTTAAAGTTAGGCGCTCACACGTGCGCGGCCCTTGCCACGACGTGCTGACAACACTGCACGGCCGGCGCGAGTACGCATACGGGATCGGAAACCATGCTTACGGGCACGGCGGCGGTTATTCGGCTGAAAGGTCCGCTTAGTCACTGTTATTTCTCCACACTCAGTCAGACGCAGAAGCATACTTTGGGAAGTGCGTCTCAAACTGCGTTAGCCCAAAAAACTTCGGCGATATTAGTTCATTATCTGTTCATGCTTTCCCGGTGTGTGCGAAAAAATGGCACGCCTCATCCCGGGCAAGACTCAACAAGTCTATGAACAGCAGTCGCTTTGGTCAAATTGAGGTGAAGTTTTCAGTTATTCTAAACACCGGTCTGTGTATAAGCTGTGCATAACCCTCTCAGCCCTGTGGAGATTAAGGCTAAGGTTGGGGAGGCCGGACTGTAGAACGTTGAAAACTCAACGTAACTGGACCGGGGCTTGTGGATAATGCGTGCGTAAAGATATTGCCGACCTGCTGCGTAGAACGCATCAGCAGTACGGGAATCGTGAAGTGGGGTTTTGAGCGGATGAGTGTTAGCGAATCGATCATCAATTCGTGGGAACGAGTTGTTGAGAAAGTGCGCGCCTCTGGTGACGTAGGCCTTAGTCAGATGGGCTTTTTGGACCTCGCGCACCCGCAGGGGCTCATTGCTAATACTCTGTTGTTGGCAGTCCCAAATGAGTTGACCCGCGACATCTTGGAAAACCGTTTACACGAGTATTTAGCTGATGCGCTGACCGAAGTTTTTGGCACTGATATCAATTGTGCTTATTCGATCGATACCAACCTCCATGCCACGACCCCGGAAATTCCGACCTCACCCAAACGATCCACACCGGAAACACGCTTTGTGGATAATGTTGTGGATATTTCAGAGGCATCCCAGGCACCAGCGGAAGAATCAGGAACTGATGAACCGCTCATGGATGATCTCTTTAGCTCCCAAACCAACCCGGCTGCCGCGCCCTATGGTGGCCCCCAGCTAACGGTTTCACCACATTCAGGTGAACGCTCGCGACTCAATGAGCATTATCACTTCGATAATTTCATCACTGGTTCATCAAACCGTTTTGCTCATGCTGCCGCTTATGCTGTTTCTGAACAACCTGCGAAGTCATACAACCCGCTCTTTATCTACGGGGAATCAGGACTGGGCAAAACCCACCTGTTACATGCCATTGGTCACTATGCGCAAGAACTCTTTCCAGGTCTACGCGTTCGGTATGTCAATTCAGAAGAATTCACCAATGACTTCATTAACTCAATCCGTCATGATGAGGGTGCCTCTTTCAAGCAGATCTACCGCAACGTGGATATCTTGCTCATTGACGACATCCAGTTCATGGCGAATAAAGAAGCGACCGTTGAAGAGTTCTTCCACACCTTCAATGCACTATATAACAACCATAAGCAAGTTGTTATCACCTCGGACCTTCCGCCAAAACAGCTTTCTGGCTTCGAGGAACGTCTGCGCTCCCGTTTCGAATGGGGGCTCACCACGGATATTCAGCCACCAGATCTTGAAACACGCATCGCTATTCTGGCCAAGAAGGCTGATGCAGAACGCATTACGGTGCCTAAAGACGCCCTGGAATACATTGCGTCACGGATCGATACCAATATTCGTGAACTTGAAGGTGCGCTGACTCGCGTCACAGCATATGCGTCGTTGAATAATGAGCCGATCAATCTTGACCAGGCTCAGTACATTCTCAAGGATCTGATTACTGACGACGATGCGCAAGAGATCACCTCGGATCTGATCATGGACGAAACCGCGAACTACTTTGGTTTCACCCTTGCTGATCTGCAGTCGAAGTCTCGTACCCGGACGCTTGTCACGGCCCGACAGATTGCTATGTACCTGTTGCGTGAACTCACCGAGATGTCTTTGCCACGAATCGGCGCCGAATTTGGCGGACGTGACCACACCACCGTGATGCATGCTGATCGTAAAATCCGAGATTTGATGAGCCAACGGCATGCGATTTACAACCAAGTCACGGAGCTCACGAACAAAATTAAGCAACGGGCACGCAACGTCTAAGAATTTTTGTGTGATCCCAGACTCCGCAAAAATGTCATTTATCTGCGTGTTTCGGGGAGGTACCTTCAGGTTAAGGTTGAACCGCTCTCCACACACCCCTATTAACCCTATTTCGGCCTGGGTGTCGAGCGCCCCTCGAATTCTTAAAACCTGCGTCCACCGTAATCCACAATGATCCACAGGGTTTTCCACAATAGGGTTGAAGCTTGTGAAGATGCCTGTGCATAAACCTGTGGATAGTTAAGGGATAACTCAGCTGCGGCTGCGGATAACTCTATTAAACGGTGGAATTACAACGATGTAAGCAGTTGGAGTCCCCACAACTTACCCACAGGCAAAGCGAGCACTCTGCACTTAATGATCCACAGGCAAATGCTTATGGGGGTGCCGATGCACAGGCTTTTCCACAGTATCCACAGCCCCTACTAATACCCCCATTCCTTTAAATACCTCTAAATAACAATGAGGCAGACCTCTGACTGCTGCGGATTTTAAAAAACCAAATCGAGCTACACCGCTTTTTCAAGCTGCTTGTCGACGGGGAAGTTCAAATCACGCTAAGCTGTCTAAGCACCCCTAATAATTTCGGGTGTCCAATTTTTGTCATTGGGCAATTGCGTATTGCCAATTTCTGAGGGAAGGCAGACTCTTCGTGAAGTTCACAATCGGACGGGATGTTCTTACTGACGCTGTCACTTGGACCGCACGTTCTCTGTCACCTCGACCACCCGCTCCGGTTTTACGTGGTTTGCTCATCACTGCCGAAGACAACTTGGTCTCAATCGCCAGCTTCGATTATGAAACGTCAGCTCAGCTCGACATTGAGGCACATATTGAAACTGAAGGCCAGATTTTGGTTGAAGGCCGCATGCTCAGTGACATCGTCAAGTCGCTTCCGAACGCTCCGGTCACCATCGAGCTGACAGAATCTCGAGTCGTCGTCACCTGCCAGAATTCCACCTTCACGTTGGCGACCATGCCGGTCGGCGAATATCCAGCACTGCCGGCCATGCCTGAAGTTGCCGGCACCATTGACGGCTCGGTATTTGCCGAAGCCATCGCTCAGGTTACTGCTGCAGCATCCAAAGATGACACACTGCCGATCTTGACCGCCGTCAAAATTGAAATCGAAGGTGACAAAATCACCTTCTTGGCTACCGACCGGTACCGACTGTCGATGAAAGAAATCACCTGGACACCGCATGATCCACAGATTTCCACTTCCGTGTTGGTCAAGTCTCGTACCCTGACCGAAGTCGCCCGTTCACTAGGTGGCGGCGGAGAAATCGAATTCCGTTTTGCAACTGAAGCAGATGATGCCGAGCTCGTTGGCTTTTCCTCAGGCGGTCGTCGGACCACCAGCCTGTTGGTTGATGGTGAATACCCAAAGATTCGTTCATTGTTCCCAGAAGAATCCAATATTTACGCCACTGTCGATACCGGTCAGCTGATTGAAGCAGTCAAGCGCGTTGCTTTGGTAGCAGAGCGCAACACCTCGCTGTTGATGGTGTTCAGCAACGGTGAAGTCTCCCTTTCTGCTGGTCAAGGTGACGATGCATCGGCCACCGAATCCGTTCCAGTGCAGATGGAGGGCGAAGACATTACCGTCGCCTTCAACCCGTCGTATCTTTCCGAAGGCCTCAACGTAATGGGTGGCGCCTACACCCGTTTCGCGTTTACCAGTGCACCAAAACCGGCCCTGCTGACGGGCAAAAAAGAACTTGAAGGCCCGCAGAATGAGGACTACCGGTATTTGGTCATGCCGATCCGCATTCCGAACTAGCCGTGTACCTTTCACACCTTTCGCTCACGAACTATCGTTCGTATGAACAGGCCGAGATTGAACTCAAACCCGGCCCGAACATCCTGATTGGTGCAAACGGTGTTGGTAAAACCAATGTTGCCGAAGCCATCAATTATTTGGCCGTTCAACACTCCCACCGCGTTTCCAATGATCACCCGCTGGTGCGTATTGGCGAGACCCAAGCATTAGCTCGGGGACGGGTCCACCGCGGCGAACAAGCCGTCTCGATCGAATACGAAATCAATCCCGGCAAATCGAATCGGGTGGCCATCAACCGTGGGGCGCCGCAAGCAGCACGGCAGGCCTACGGTATTTTCAAAGCCGTGCTCTTTGCCCCCGAAGACATTGAGCTCATTAGTGGTCAACCAGATATCCGCCGTCGGTTTATGGATGACCTCATCGTGCAAATGCGCCCGGCCCTGGGTGATGCTCGCCGCGACTACGACCGGGTTTTGCGGCAACGCAATGCGCTGTTGAAATCTGGCCGGAAACCAGGCTCGTGGACCGACGAACACGAATCCACGCTGGCGGTGTGGAATGAACACCTTGCCCGGGCGGCAGCACGGCTTATTAACGGCCGACTCCATGCGCTGCGTCTACTGGCTGCACCAACATCCGAAGCGTATGCCGAGCTCTCCAATGGCAATAAGCCCGCCGGTTTCGCTTATCAATCCACGGTCCCGATGGCCAGCGGTCAGCACGCCGAAGTCCCCGACGAGGCTGCACTGTATACCGCCATCGTTGAAGCACTTGAAGAAGCGTATCGATCCGAGCGGGATCGGGGCATCACGCTGATTGGCCCGCATCGCGATGATCTGGTGGTCACGTTGGGACCGGCACCGGCGAAAGGGTTTGCCTCGCACGGGGAAACCTGGTCGTTGGCGCTTGCCCTACGGTTGGCGTCATACCGTGTGTTGGCCAAAGACGATCCAAATCCCGATGCCCGGCCGGTGCTGATCCTCGATGATGTCTTCGCCGAACTCGATGCGGCCCGCCGAGCTCGCTTAGCCGAAATGACTCGCGATGCAGAACAGCTGATCATTACCGCTGCGGTGAGTGCTGACATTCCGTCGGAACTGACCGGAACGCATATTCCCATTCAGATGCGTGAGGGGATCTCTACCTCGGGCGAGCACCTGGAGTCGCTAGACTCGCTGAACCTGACCGAGGCCAATTACTTTGAAGACGCCGAGGGGTCTTCCGATGAGTAAAGACGACGACGCCGTAGAAGAAGACACCATTGATGCTGCCGCTGCCGCACTGCAACGCGTGCGCCTGGCAGCGGCAGAGGCCGGGTATCAGCCGGGCATGGCCGGGCAGTTCGAGCGCAAGAAAAAACGACCACGCACCCCCAAGGTCGATAAACCGGTGCGTTCGGCCGGACCGCAACCACTGGGTGACATTTTCTCGAAGTTTATCGCCCAGCGCGGTTGGAAAGAGCCGGTGGCCGTGGGCTCGGTGCTGGCGGATTGGTCATCGATCGTTGGTCCACAGATCGCTGAGAACGCCAAAGTCGAGTCCTTTGAAAACGCCACGTTGATCCTGCGGGCGTCGTCGACAGCATGGGCCACCCAGCTCCGGCTACTCACCCCGCAATTGATGCACAAATTCAACGAAGTGCTGGGCACCGGCGTCATCACGAAGTTAGAAATTAAAGGTCCGGCCGGCGGAAATTATGGCCGTCGGAACCGTCGTGGGTGGCGATGAATGGTGGAAGCGTTACAACCGCCTGTAAATCGATTTGTGGATCCGAAGGTGGATCCCGCCTCATTATCGACCCGGTGATGCAGTCACAGAGGCCATTTTGGGCGTTCTGGAAGAGATTTTAGCTCACGGCACGCTCACATTTTGGGTGAAATGGTGTTCCATGTCGTAGAATAGGCGTGTTATAGACTTTCTGTTTTTGATCTGCAGTGCTGTTAAGGAGCAAAACGGCCCGTGTCTGAGAACCTAACTGACAATGGTGTAGCAATGGCTGCACAAGCACAATCCGAAATGCAACGCGTAGAACACTCCTATGAAGCAGGCGACATCACCGTCTTGGAGGGTCTCGAAGCAGTTCGGAAACGTCCGGGCATGTATATCGGCTCCACTTCGGAACGCGGCCTGCATCACCTCGTCTATGAGGTGGTGGATAACTCGGTGGATGAGGCCCTAGCCGGCCACGCTGACACCATCCACGTGACCCTCCAAAAAGATGGCGGCGTGCGCGTTGAAGACAACGGTCGCGGTATTCCCGTGGCCATGCACCCCACCGAAAATAAACCCACCGTTGAAGTGGTTATGACCGTACTGCACGCCGGAGGTAAGTTCGGCGGCGGCGGTTACGCGGTCTCCGGTGGCCTCCACGGTGTCGGTATTTCCGTGGTCAACGCACTGTCTGAACGCGTGCACGTGGGCATCTGCCGTGACGGCTACCTCTGGGATATCTCGTTCAAAAACGGTGGCATGCTCGACGATGCACTGCAACAGGGTGAACCCACCAATAAAAACGGCACTACGCTGACGTTCTACCCGGACCCTGAAATCTTTGATACTACTGTCTTTGATTTCGAAACTCTCCGCGCTCGTTTCCAGCAGATGGCGTTTTTGAATAAAGGCCTGCGCATCACGCTCACCGATGAGCGCGAAGATGTCATAGAGACCGTCACCACCGATGAAATCGCCGGTGAAACCGAGAACGAAACCCTGGCCGATGCCGAAGCTGAACTGCAGTCCGAAGGTGACGACGGCGAAGCAGCCCCGGCCGAGAGTACCGTTCGTCGTGTGGACTACATGTACGAAAACGGCCTGCTGGACTACGTGACCCACCTGAACACGTCCAAGCGCGCCGAACTCATCCACGAAGATGTCATCGCATTTGATAAAGAAAACACCGACCTGGGCATGTCCATCGAAGTGGCCATGCAGTGGACCACCGCGTACTCCGAATCGGTGCACACCTACGCGAACACCATTAACACGCACGAGGGTGGTACCCACGAAGAAGGCTTCCGTGGTTCGCTGACCTCGCTGATCAACCGGTACGCCCGCGAAAAGCAGATCCTGCGTGAGAAAGACGAAAACCTCACCGGTGATGACATCCGTGAGGGCCTCACCGCCGTCATCTCTGTGAAACTGGCCGAACCACAGTTTGAAGGTCAGACCAAAACCAAACTCGGCAACTCCGAGGCCCGCGGCTACGTCTACTCGGCCATGACTGAGCAACTCGGTGACTGGTTGGAGAGTCACCCGGCCCCGGCGCGAGATATTATTCGCAAATCCCAGCTGGCAGCACAAGCTCGCATGGCCGCGCGCAAAGCTCGCGAACAAGCCCGCCGTAAGTCGCCGCTGGAATCCTTTGGGATGCCCGGTAAACTGTCGGACTGCTCGTCGAAAGACCCAGAAGAATCCGAAATTTACATCGTGGAGGGTGACTCGGCCGGTGGTTCCGCCAAACAGGGCCGCGACCCACGCACCCAGGCGATCCTGCCGCTACGAGGCAAAATCCTGAACGTCGAGCGCGCCCGCATTGACCGCGCGCTGGGCAATGCTGAAGTCCAGGCCATGATCACCGCATTCGGTAGCGGAATCGGTGAAGAATTCGACATCACCAAGTCTCGCTACCACAAGATCGTGCTCATGGCCGACGCCGATGTGGACGGCCAGCACATCACCACGCTGCTGCTGACCCTGCTGTTCCGCTACATGCGCCCGCTCATCGAACACGGCTACGTGTACCTGGCCCAGCCACCGCTGTACAAAATCAAATGGTCCAATCAGGCAGACGAGCACGTCTTCACTGACGACCAGCGCGACGAAGCGCTAGCCCGCGGTGAAGAAAAAGGCTGGCGCCTGCCAAAAGACAATGCTATCCAGCGCTATAAGGGCCTGGGCGAAATGGACTACCAGGAACTGTGGGAAACCACCATGGATCCAGAGCAGCGCACCCTGCTACAAGTCACCATGGACGACGCCGCAGCAGCCGACCAGGTCTTTTCCATGCTGATGGGCGAAGACGTCGAGTCCCGCCGGAACTTCATCCAGGAAAACGCCAAAGACGTGCGCTTCCTCGACATCTAAGTCCCACCACATAGCCTTTCAGTAACTTTTCGACGAACTCGGAGATGACAAACCCGTGAGTGACGAGCAAACCCCCACCGAAAACGAAGTAACGCGAACCGGCGTAGACCAAATCGACCTCCAGACCGAAATGAAACGGTCTTACCTCGACTACGCCATGGCCGTCATCGTGGGACGCGCACTGCCCGACGTCCGGGACGGTCTGAAACCCGTCCACCGCCGCGTCATCTACGCCATGTTCGACGGCGGCTACCGCCCAGAACGCTCCTTCAACAAATCCGCCCGCGTCGTCGGTGAAGTGATGGGTAACTACCACCCGCACGGTGACTCCGCCATTTACGACACCTTGGTGCGTCTCGTCCAAAGCTGGGTCATGCGCTACCCGCTGGCCCTAGGCCAAGGAAACTTTGGCTCTCCCGGTAACGATGGCGCAGCAGCCCAGCGTTATACCGAAACCAAAATGGCCCCGCTCGCCATGCAAATGGTCCGCGACATCGACGAAGACACCGTCGATTTCCAGGACAACTACGACGGCAAACAGCAAGAGCCCACCGTCCTACCAGCCCGCTACCCCAACCTGTTAGTCAACGGGTCAACCGGTATTGCCGTAGGTATGGCCACACAGATTCCACCGCATAACTTGCGCGAAGTCGCCGAAGGCGTGCAGTGGTACCTGGATAACCCAGAAGCCACGCGTGAAGAACTGCTCGAAGCCGCCATCCAGCGAATCAAAGGGCCAGACTTCCCATCCGGTGCACAGATCCTCGGCCACGCGGGTATCGAACAGGCCTACCGGACCGGCCGCGGCTCGATTACTATGCGCGCCGTCGTCAACGTCGAAGAAGTGCAAAACCGCACCGCACTGGTCGTCACGGAACTGCCGTACATGACCAACCCGGACAACCTGGCGCGTCGCATCGCCGAACTGATCAACGAGGGCAAACTCTCCGGCATCGCCGATGTGCGTGACGAAACCTCCGGCCGCACCGGCCAGCGCCTGATTATCGTGCTCAAGCGCGACGCCGTGCCCAAGGTTGTGCTGAACAACCTGTATAAGCACACCGCACTACAAGAAAACTTCTCGGCCAACATGCTGGCCCTGGTCGACGGTGTGCCACGCACGCTGTCCCTGGATGGTTTCATTCACTACTGGGTCAAACACCAGGTCGAAGTCATTGTGCGCCGTACCGCCTACCGCAAACGCAAGGCCGAAGAACGTGCGCACATCCTCCAGGGCCTACTCAAAGCCCTGGACATGCTCGACGAAGTCATCTCGACCATTCGTGCCTCCGCATCCGCCGATGTGGCCCGCGAAGAACTCAAGACCTTGCTCAGCATCGATGACGACCAAGCACGCGCGATCCTGCTTATGCAGCTGCGCCAGCTGGCCGCCCTGGAACGCCAGAACATCCAGGACGAATACGATGAACTCCAGGCCAAAATCGCCGAATACATTGCGATCCTGGAATCGCCAACCCGCCAGCGCGAAGTCATCTCCGAAGAACTCGCCGGCATTATCGAAAAACACGGGGACGAACGCCGCACCGAAATCCTCTACGGTTACGACGGCGACATGTCCATCGAAGATCTCATCCCAGAAGAAGAAGTCGTCGTCACCATTACCCGCTCCGGGTACGTTAAGCGCACCAAGGTCGACAATTACCGCGCCCAAAACCGCGGCGGTAAAGGTGTCCGTGGCGCGGCCCTGAAGGATGAAGATGTCGTTGAACACTTCTTCACCACCTCAACCCACAACTGGTTGTTGTTCTTCACCAACTTCGGCCGCGTCTACCGGGTCAAAGGCTACGACCTCCAAGAAGCCGGCCGTGACGCTAGGGGCCAACACGTCGCCAACGTGCTGGCCTTCCAACCCGATGAACACATCGCCCAGGTACTCACGCTGGACACCTACGAGGATGCCCCCTACCTGGTACTGGCCACCAAATCGGGCATGGTCAAAAAGACCCGTCTGGCCGACTACGACAGCCCACGCCAAGCGGGACTGATCGCCGTGAACCTCAACGAGGGCGACGAAGTCGTGGCAGCCAAGCTGATTGATAACACCGAGGATCTCATCCTGATCTCCCGCAAGGGCCAATCGCTGCGCTTCACCGCCACCGATGAAGCCCTGCGTCCGATGGGTCGTGCAACCGCCGGCGTCAAGGGAATGAAGTTCCGTACCGAAGATGAGCTACTCACCATGTCGGTTATCGAAGACGACGCCTACGTGTTCACCATTACCGACGGCGGCTTTGCCAAACGCACCACGGTCGACGAATACCGCACCCAGAACCGCGGTGGCTTCGGCATCAAGGTAGCCAACCTGCCAGAGGCACGTGGCGAACTGGTCGGCGCCGAAATTGTTGTGGCAGATTCTGAAGTCCTAGTTGTCATGGAATCAGGCAACGTCGTACGCTCTGCTGTAGAGCAAGTCCCCATCCGTGGCCGTGACACCATGGGCGTCATTTTTGCCTCACCCGGCAAGAAAGATCGCATCGTAGGTGCTACGCTCAACTACGAAATCGAAGAACTCGAGGACGACGCCGAAGAAGGCGACGAAATCGAGGAAACCGACACAACAGATGAATCCACCGTCCAAGATCAGGTATCCTCGGATACTGACCTCAACGACGAAGGAGAACAGTGAGTAAGACTCAAGCAGCCAAACCCACCAAGGGTGGCAGCCGTCCCACGGGAAAATCTAACGGTCCCAAGGGCCTCGTTCGTCCTGCGCCAAAGGCCAAGGCACGCCGGGCCAAGCTCGTCGTAGCCAAGATTGATGCCTGGTCGGTCTTCAAAGTCTCCTTCCTGCTGTCAGTAGGCTTGGGTATCGTCACCGTCGTCGCCGGCATCTTCCTGTGGACCACCATGGACCTCACAGGCATCTTCGATGACATCAACGCCCTGCTCGGCACCATCCTCGGTACTGAAGGCGGTGGCACTCAGATTCAGGAGCTTGTGACACTGGGGCAGGTCGCCTCGTTCTCCACCATCATCGCTGTACTCAACGTTGTATTAATCACCGTCGCAGCAGCACTCGCGGCGCTGTTATACAACGTTTGTGCGTCTCTGGTTGGTGGAGTTGGACTGACAATGACAGACGACTAAGAAACAGACCCCACCGATTTTGCTTTTTAGAAAATCGAGTGTAAGGTTATATTTCGGTTCAGGTCGCAAGGCAGAACCGAAATGAGGGCGTATAGCTCAGGCGGTTAGAGCGCATCGCTGATAACGATGAGGTCCCAAGTTCAAGTCTTGGTACGCCCACTACACCAGCAAAGGAGTAGACATGAAGAAAGTTCTTTTAGGACTTGCCATGATTGCTGCGGCAGGTGTAACTTATAAGATTGTTACAGATCGTCAAGAAGCCCAAGATATTTGGGATTCGGCAACTGATACAATCAAATAACCTTCGGGGGCATGGCGCAATTGGTAGCGCATCTGCTTTGCAAGCAGAGGGTTAGGGGTTCGAGTCCCCTT
>NZ_JAKDKW010000045.1 GCF_030453185.1 Yaniella sp.
CTCTACGTTAAAACGCCGACACCACCACATTATTCATCGGTGGATCAAGGCTAACCTTCCAGCTTTGTGTCGGGCGCCCTCAGGCTCCTAGTCGGCACCCAATCAAGTCAGCGAAACCCTGTCTCCTTACTGAGGCAGGGTTTTCTTTTGCCCAAATTAGCCCAGCGCAGCAGATGTGAGTGGGTCATCTAGTACGTTTCATCAGTTGCGACAACCTGTGTCGTCCAGAATGTGGATAACCTGGATTACACCGCGAAGTTATCAACAAAACGAAGGCTTTAGGACACAATCACGAGACAACATGATAAAGAACAATTTAGATCTGTAAGACAACCTCAATAAATTCTTTAAACATGCTTAAAAGTATTGATTATTTCTGCACATCGCGGTAAAATAGAAGGAACTTCAAACGCCTCCCACCCCGTAATTCGAGTCGCCGCACACCCGCATCTCAACGCTTGGAAGGACACTGCCGTGGAACAAGCCCTGTTGCCACCTGAGATCAGTTCCGCAGTACTCCTTGATGCCATCAACGGCGACGAGATCGATGACATGTCTCTAGGCCAGCTGGCGTTGGCAAAAGCATTCTTTGGCCAGAAACTCTCGGAACGCCTTGCTGATCCAGACTCTGTGGACGAGCTCGCAACATTTCAGAAAGCAGCCGGCGCAGATTGGTCGGGGCATGGCGCAGAGTTTGGCCCAGCAGGTGAAGCCCCCTCCTCTAAACCTGCGCCCATACCGCCGCAAAACAGTGAAGACACCATTCACGGCATGCTCCTCCTACTCGTACAACACGAGCGGTCCACAGAATCGGATTTGGCAAACTTCGTACGCAAACTCGAGTTCGGACTGAAAGATCAAAGCACGTACTTCGGTGTACCGGAAGGCATCCAAGGATTCACCGATGTCAAAGATGTATTTCGCCAGACCACGAAAATGTCTTCCTTGAAAGCCAATAAGATCATTGATCGGGCAAAATATTTTACCTACGGATCAAACACCGATCGCACGGCCGCCGGCGCTTCTCCCAAACTGCCAAAAATGGCTGCGGCTTTCACCCAAGGACTGGTTCCAACAGAGAACTTGGATCGCGCTATTGCCATTGATCACGACGTCACAAAATACGCCAAAGAAGTCGGTCAGACGCCCGAATATGCAGGTGAAGTCCTACAAGCAATAGAGCCATTGATACTTGAGGCGGCTGAATCTGTCACCCCGGAGGAATTCAGCAGAGAAAAGCACCGGTGGCTAGAAAAAATTGCACATCATATTGATTCCGATGGTCCCCCGCCATCCGAAGTCCTGCGAAAGAAACCAGATAATGCTTTACGCATCAGATCGCACGACGACGGATCCGCGACGGCCTCGATGCACATGGACCCTGCCTGGGGAGCATTTCTCAAAGAATTCCTGAATACGAACCTCAATTTCAAGGGCAACACGCCCCTGCTGCCGGACAATATCGACAACCTCTACAAAGCAGCCGCCGATGCGAAAACCGGTCAAGCAGCGCAAGAAGCCTCACACACCGAAGCACCGGGCGAGGAGCGACCCTCCGAGCAGCCATCAGCCGAACCACAGCAACATCCAACAGAGCTAGCTGAAGTCGTAGCTGAAGACGCCGAAGGAAATACCTATACCACCGAAGAAATCAGCACCATGGATAGGCTCTCTCGTGCCGAACGCGCAGGTGCCATATTGCTCGGCGCTTTGTACTCGGTCATGAGCATGTCACCGCAGGAAGCTACCGCTAAAACCGCACATGGCTCGCCGGCGAAACTCGTCATCGTACAGGATATACAAACGGCATACTCCACATTGGGATTGCCAGCTTTACCAGAGGCAGTACGACGACCCGACGGTCCGGACGGCATCTTACCGACCGTGATCAGACGACCCAATCCAGACAATCCCAATGCGCCCAATTTCATAGAACATACCGGGTCAGATGATATCTTCACCGGGCATGTCAATCCTGTTCCGTGGACGCCCTATCAATCCGAAGCAGTCAACGTAGGACCAATCCATCCCAAAAATGCTGCCCCAGCCCTCTGCGATGCGGAACTCGTGGGCCAAGTTTGGAACGGCCAAGATATCGTCCTGCATGAATACCGCAGCAAACGGATATTCACCACGGCACAGCGCAAAACAATCTTCGCCAGAGACAAGGGTTGCCAAGCCCCCGGCTGCACGATCCAGGCCACCTACTGCCAATGCCATCACTGCAAAGAATGGTGCAACGAAGGTCAAACCAACGAGCACAACGGGCTCACCATTTGCTCACGGCACCATTCCGATGTGCATAACGGCAAATGGCGAATCCGAAAACTCAACGGCATCACGTACTTCCAACCCGCGGCATGGGTAGATCCGTATCAGCCACTCCTACGAAACCTCTATTGGAACGCCTAGCGAGTCCGCAACTGCAGGAACCAGCAGCCATAATCTGACCGCTGGTTCCTGCTGTTATTCGATATCTTTAGACCGAGGTTCCCGCTTCGATGTCATCCATCTCCGCATCCAGATCCAACGGCTGGTTCCGAGTACGGACCATGCTGCTGACGGCAGCCAACACGACCCACACCGCAGCAATCAAGATGATCACGTCGATCACCACGAGCAACCACTGGCCATCGGCAATAAACGTACCCAGCTGAATGATCGCCGCGTACATCGACACGAAGAACACAAAGATCAACGGGATCAGCACAGGCCACACCGGACGCTTGGTGCGCAACAAGATAATAACCAAAATCGACATGGTCAAAGCCGCCAACAACTGGTTCGTGGTACCGAACAACGGCCAAATAATCATGCCGCCTCGACCATCACCGCCGGCGGAGAATGCCAGACCAAACCCTGTCACCAGCGTGATCAACGTTGCTACGAAGACACTGAGCTTGATCCCGAACAATTCGAAAATCTCAGAGGTGACGAAACGTTGCAGACGAACACCCGTATCCATCGTCGTCGCCGCGAACAACACGGCCATCGTCGCCAAAATTGTGGCAGCCAGACTCTCAGGAATCGCCAAACCGGTATTGACGATACCGCTACCCGCACTCACAAATGCGGCAGCTCCACCCTCATTGAAAGCGGAATACACTTCTTCCCAATCCTTCAACGTGGCATAGCCCGACGTGGTCGCAATGATCGTACCCAGCGCCAGCAGCCCTTCACCAACGGCACCGAAATAGCCAACCAATTTGGCATCCGGTTCCTTATCCAACTGCTTCGACGACGTGCCCGAAGAGACCACACCGTGGAAACCAGAAATCGCACCACACGCAACCGTCACGAACAACAGCGGCATAATGCCAGGCGTACCCTCGGGAACATTGTCATTGATCGCCGGTGCCACAACAGTTGGGTTCGAAATGAAGACCGCCAAGTACAGCAGACCCAAACCAACAAACAGCTGCAGCCCATTAATGTAGTCGCGCGGCTGCAAGAGCATCCAGACCGGCAGCATCGAGGCAATACCGGCATAGAGGAACAGTACGATAATCCAGAACGCAGCGGCAGAGATGCCCAGAATGGTCTCCGGCAGTTCAATCGGGAACTGATCTCCCAACACGATCAAGCCGTACAGCACTGCAACGCCGACGACCGAAACGATGGGCAAATTCCACTTCAACCGGTAAATAGCTTGCCCGATCAACAGCGCCACAGCGATTGCACCCCACACGGGGATGACCGCCGTCGGCGTAGAAATTAACAGATCCGCAATGACGACGGCGAATACCGCGTTGACCATCAACAGCAAGAAAAAGATGACGACGAGGAACAGGATGCGTCCCGAGCCGCCAATATACCGACCCGATAGCGTACCGATCGAACGCCCTTTATGGCGGGCCGATGCCCAGAGCGCTCCCATGTCGTGCATACCGGCAAAGAACACGGTGCCCAATGTGACCCACAAAAATGCGGGCAGCCAACCCCAGATCACCGCAACGGCGGGTCCAACAATCGGCGCGGCGCCTGCGACGGAGGTAAAGTGGTGACCCCACAAAACCCATTTATTTGTCGGGACGTAATCGATCCCGTCTTGATACTTGTGGGATGGCGCTTCGTAGTCCGGGCTGAGTTTAAACACCCGTTTTGCCAGGAACTTAGAGTATAAGAAATACCCAAGCACCATCATGACTATGCCAACCACAGCCATAACTAGGGACTGCATTGCCAGACTCCTTCACGGTGAGTGATGTGTCTAGCACACTTTAGCCAACGTCGTGACCTATGTCACTACAGGCGTGTAATTCACCACGTCAGATACGAGGCAGTCAGCTATGTGGGCGTCCCTGCGGCATTTCATTCGCGGCCACGGCGGGGAAGGGTTTGCCACCGTTGTATTTCTCTTCGAGGCGCTGAACTTCTTTCATGACCGCACGGATCACAAACTGACTCAGGGAGCGGTGCCCCTCGGGGATCATGGTGTGGAGCACAGCACCGCGCAACCGAGCAGTGTCCTCGGGCTCTTGATAAAAACTCACCTTATTGGGGTGCTTTCGAGGTGCTGTTTCGGGGTTTTGCAGCACTTCCTCGACCACCTCGACGGCGGGCTCTTCGACGTCGTCGACCGCATCCTCACCAGGTTCCGTAAACGGTTCCGGTATGGCGATACCGATATCGAAGGCACCTTGGCGTTCGGAATCTTCCGCTGTTTCAACGGCAAACTCCGCCGGTGTGATGGCTTCGGCCGGCTCAAGGTCAAACAGCGTTTCGTGGTGTCCCTCAGACATGTTTCACCCGTGGTCATTGTCGATGGCTTGTGTGGTCGGTTAATACTCTAGGTGTTCAACGATCCCGGTGGGCACAGGTGGCGTCGGTGTGGTGGTGTGACTTCGGTTCAAGCCTGGATGGTTCTAGAGTGGGAATTATTGTCGAACTGCTAAGGATTGATTATGGAATTTCGTCATCCAATCGTTGCCGCACCAATGGCCGGTGGGCCGTCTTCCAATGAGCTGGCCCGTGCGGTGGCCTCTACGGGAGCGCTGGGCTTTCTCGGTGGCGGCAATAAAACGGCCGCGCGCGTGGCCGAGGATTATCGTTCGGTGGCTGCCAGCGGTGACGTTGGGGTCAACCTGTTCGTGCCGGATGCCGCCAATACCGCAGTAGATGTGGCGAAAAGCCAGCAGGGGCGCGCCGAAAAGTTGGCCGCGTTTCGCGAGGAACTCCTGCCGTTTGCCCAACGATTAGGCGTTGAGCTCCCAACCGTTGAACAAGCCGGGGCAGATGTTTCCGACGATTGGGAGGCCAAGCTGGAGGCGGCGGTCGAGTGGCCGATTGTGTCCTTTACCTTTGGGCTACCGGGCCCCGAGTTGTTCCAGCGGCTCCACGAGTCCAATACCGACGTCGGTGTGACAGTGACGTCGGCGGCCGAAGCCCGCAATGCCGCAGACCACGGCGCCGACTTTTTGGTGGTGCAGGGTCCGGAAGCCGGCGGGCATCGGTCGGTGCATGACCCGTTGGGCGTCCCGGAAACCTTGGAATTGGCCGAACTGTTGGACGCGGTGCACGCCGTCGTCGATATTCCTTTTGTGGCAGCGGGCGGCATTATGACGCCGGAAGATGTGCACAAAGTACGGGCCCACGGGGCATCGGCGGCTGCGGTGGGGACCGCGCTGTTGTTGACCGACGAGGCGGGCAGTAATGCGCTGCACCGGTACATGTTGCGCACCGATCGTTCGGGAATTACGCAGTTGACGCGCGTGTTTTCGGGGCGGGTGTCGCGTTCGCTGGTCAACGAGCTCATGTCGCTGGACGCCCCGGCCGTGTACCCCGAGGTCAATGCGCTGACTGTGCCGATCAAACGTGCGGCCATCGAAGCTCGCGACCCGCGTTCAACCCACTTGTTTGCCGGAACCGGGTATTTACAAGCTCGCACCGGTAGCGCCGTTGAGATTATTGAGTGGTTAGCCTCCTCATGAATCGTCCGCGAGGATGATGCAACCGGTAAGCACTGCCACATAAGGTTGGTGCCGTGAAGTTTTTTGACCGCATTGTCACATGGTGGCGCAAGTATCCCCGGATCGCCGACGGGCTGATCATTCTGCCGCTGTTGGGGCTGATGCTCCTGACTTCGATTGGTTCGATGACGGGGACCTTCCCGATATACCTGTACAACTGGCCGGAGTGGGCGCTGGACACCGTCGTCGTCAGCATTCTGGTACTGCACATGGCGCCGTGGACGATCCGTCGTACGAATCCGGTGGCCTCGGCCGGCCTGGTCGTGCTCGGTTCCCTCATCCACCTGGTGCTGGGGCCCGACTTACTGCCGTCGATGATCATGGTCGTATTGACCGTGCAAAACCTCGCCCACCTGGCACCAAGCTGGGCTTCGATTGCCGGGTTATGTACGGCGCTCGCGGGGGCGGTGTTATACGCCGCAGAAACCACGATGGTACCGCATTTCTGGGGCGCACGCTCCTACAGCGAAGGCGAAGTGATCGAACCGTCCGGGGCGTTCTACGCGCTACCGATCAGTATTCAGGTGATCGCGCTGGTGGTGTTGTTCTGGGCGATCGGCAATGTGCAACGCACCCGTCGCATCCGGCTAGAAACCTTGCAGGCGCGTACCGAACAGCTCCGGGTTGAGGCCCGCCAGGAACGCGAACTGGCCGCCGCCGATGAACGCAACCGGATCGCCCGGGAGCTCCACGATATTGTGGCCCACTCACTGCAGGTGATGATTTCGCAGGCCGACGGCGGGCGCTACGCCGCAAAAGCTGACCCGGATATTGCCGTTCGCACGCTGGATACGATCGCCGGGACCGGACGCGATGCACTGGATCAAATGCGCCGGCTGCTCGGCGTGCTGCGTGATACCGACTCCGCTGATACATCGCCACAGCCGGGGCTGGCCGATATCGACGGTCTGATTGCGACCATGCAGTTATCCGGCATGCAAGTCGAGCTACACGAAACTGGTCAGCCCGGCGGTCAGATGGCTGATGGCGCCGAGCTTGTGCTGTATCGAATTATCCAAGAAGCGTTAACCAACGTTGCCCGGCACGCTGGCGCTGCTGCGGTAGCTACCGTGACCTTGCGCTGGCGGGATACGGGTGTTTCGGTAACCGTTGATGACGACGGCGTGGGATCCACCGAAACCGATCATGCCGGCCAGGGGCTGGTGGGGATGCGAGAACGCACCGCACTGTACGACGGCACGTTTTCTGCCGGACCAAAAGCAGCCGGCGGATTCCGAGTCCACGCCCAGCTGCCTTATCAAACTACTTAGGTTTCGCCCAAATATGCATAGCGACCGCCAGGACACCGATACCAACCACCAGTACATTCAACGTGACCGACATAGCGGTTGCGGTGCTAGTTACCAGTCCGACCACCAATACTGCGGCCCCAAGAACAATGGCAATGCCACCCAGTATCGCCCCAAATCGATTGCGTCGGCCGCGTGGTTTTTCTGTTGTATTCTGACCCATGAATCTAGACTCTCATACTCCTTTGCTCACCTGCGAGGATAGAATCTATGCAACCCATCAAGGTCTCGATCGTCGACGATCAGCAACTCATCCGTTCCGGGCTATCGATGCTCATCAGCTCCCGCGATGATCTAACAGTCACCGGTGAAGCATCAAACGGCCAGGAAGCCGTGCGTTCGGCGCACGTCCGTGCCGCCGACGTGGTCCTGATGGATGTCCGGATGCCCGTGATGGACGGGATTGTCGCTACCAGGGCCCTGCTCGAGCACAATACCGCCGTCAAAATTATTGTGCTGACGACGTTTGATCTCGACGAGTATGCCCTGGATGCCATTGATGCCGGTGCCAGCGGGTTTCTGCTCAAGGATGCACCACCCGAGCAGCTCCTCGATGCCATCACTTCGGTGTTTCACGGCGATGCGGTGATTGCGCCGTCGACGACCAAGCGGCTCCTGGAACACCTCGTGACCCCGAAACGTTCGACGCCGTCGGCGGAATACGACGCTGATGTAGCGGCCTTAGCCAGGTTGACGGCTCGTGAACGTGAGGTGTTAGAAGCGATGGCCCAGGGGTTGTCGAACGTCGAGATTGCAGCGAAACTGTTTGTTTCTGCCACGACCGTGAAAACACACGTGGGCAAAGTGTTGACGAAATTGGGCGCCCGCGACCGGGTGCAAGCCGTGGTGTTGGCCTATCGCACCGGAATTGTGTAGTGCGTAGTGGCGGGCCATAATGGCCCTATGGAACCACGCAGAGGATTGAACGACAAAGATTTAGAGAACCCCCGCCGCGCCAAACCGGCCACGGTGGGCATGGTCCTCATGTTAGTCATCGGCGCTCTGGTGTTGGGGTCGTCGCTGGCGATCAACTTTTTCACCGGGACGTTCTCGGTGCCAACATTCGTTGTTGGTGTGGTGTTGGTCGGCATTGCGGTGGCCTACCTGGTGGTAAACGCGTTCAAGGACGACGCCGAAGGTAACTAGTCCCGAAATTCTTGGCTAAGCCAACTTGGGTTGTACTGATCCAGCGCTGAATAGTCGACCTGGATCTCATCGCCGTCCAAGGTGATCGGGAACTCCATGGGTTCAAAACCGCTTCCCTGGAAGGGCGAGTAGATGCGGTCCCGATCCATCCAATCGTCGTCCTCATCATCACGAACCTGATAAGAAACGTTGATGCTGCCGTCGACAACGCGAGCGGTCACCGGCCCGGAATACTGTGTCAGATCCGTTTCCCCCTCAGTCTCTGGATCAGCGGGGACCAATTCGATCTCCGGAGGCTGCTCCCACGTACGCTGCATATCCGTCATAGCATTCCAACCGGTATCCTCCCAGCTTGCCGCCTCACAGTCATCAACCCGAATGGTCGCATCAGCCAAACACGATTCAACACGCTGCGCAATCTGGGCAACAGCATCGGTTTCAAAGGCCTCGGTATAACTCTGGTTAAACTCAATGGGGGTTTGCGAATGTTCACCAGGTGTGATGGTTAGTTCTAAGTCGTCCCCGTGGGAAAGGTACTCACTACCCTCCGGTGCTGTAAAGGTATAGGTACCGGGCAGCAGCACTAAACCGTACTGCTCTATCCAATTACTGATGTCCTGACCGTCATGCATTTCGCTAGACGAGTCCGCTGTTGCCCCTGTGGCGCCTAGGCCGGAAGGTTCGACGTCGACTTCCACGTCATTCACGGTCAGTTGAGTAGGACCCGTTGCGTACAGTGCCCTGCCGGAGACCATGCCGCTTCGCAAGTCCCAGTCGTTGAAAACCATGGCCTGCGTGCCGGATTCACTGAGCCCAAGCTCAAGTGGGTAGGCCTTACCTGACTGGTAGATGGTCGCATCCACACTCACGTCACTGGCGGCCGAACCGTCGAAATTCACGTCGCCCAGTTCAAAGCGATCTGGACGATCTGCGGCACCCTGGTACACCTCATCGGTAGCAAGCGCGCGTAAGTCGTCGGTCAGATTCGGGCCCATAATTTCCAACGCATCTTCGGCGCGACCATCCACCACCGCTTGGAGGTATGCTTCAGCCGTATCTTCCGGACCAAACACGGTTCGAGACAACACACTATGAGTAATCCACCCCGCGACCATGAGGACGATGACCCCGGCGCCGGTCCACAGCAGGGCCTTGGATTTTCGTGTCACGGCACGTGGCTGGGGTGCATGGAAGGGCTCATTGAGAGTGGGCTCGGCAATTGTGGCCGCGGGCATCACGGTGGTTTGGTCCACCGGCGTTGTGTGGGCAGTGGGTGCAGTGTGTGGCGCCAGGCCAACGCCCAGGGCGCGGACGAGCCCGGCCGGCATGCGCCGCCACAGGCCGGGCATCAGGTAGATGGCCAATACTTGGACGATGCCGCTGATCGCTAACCACACCAAGAAGCCCCATGCCGCAGAGCTGATGCTCATTTGCATGGCTTCACCAGCCATGTACATCGAAAAGTGCAATCCGTTGGCGGAGGTCAGGAGTATACCGACGACGAGGTAGGTTACGGGTAACGCGATCCAGGCCCAAGGTGCGTGCGCGTAGAACTGGGTTCGGAGACTCCAGCGGAATGCGGTGACGAACAGTACCGCGACCATCACGATGAGGCCAATGATCCAAGCCGCTGTGGGCAGCGTGAAGATGGTCAATGACTCGGCACTGTCGACGATCTCTTCACTCCCCGACATGACTGTTGGCACAAAGTGCAGCATCGAAAAGGCGAAGAATCCCACGGTGAGGAATCCAGCGAGTACGAACTGCCCCACCTCTGTTTCGCCTTGTATAAAGGCTGCGATCACGAGGGCCAGCGCAGAAGCTCCCGCCAAGATGAGCACATGTTCAAAGACGGCCGCGATGGCTGTGAGGATGCGTTGCAAGAGCAGACCACGACGGGGTAGTAACAACAGATACGTGCTGAACCCGACCAGCATCGCCGCCACGAGAAACCCGGGCAGAGACGCTGAATGCGCCCAAAACCGGCCGTCGATCATCTCGTTGCCGCCGTCATAACGAAATCGGACGGTGGCAGCCAGAACGGTAACGACCGTGGCAAAAAGTAGTCCGGCGATACCGGCTAGCATAAAACGGATTCCGGCTTGTTGGGCGCGAATGTTGCCACCGAGAAAACGCTGTGTGACTGCCACTGCAGCAATCCCACCCGCGGGCACCAACCACGGAACGAAGAACGCTGAGCCACCGCCGGAGAACATCCCGAAATCCGCAATATCAAAACCGAGGGAAAGTGGAGATAAAAACCCCATGCCCAGTAGCTGAATAGTCATCACGATCCACGATGGTCCACCATCCATCAGCTGCGGCATATCTGAACCAAAGCTTGCCGCCACGCTCATGCCACTCAGCCCCAAAGCCGCGGTAAGACCAGCCATAAGGAAGGCTCCACCGAAAAATGCCAGGGGGATCAACAACGTCCGCGCCCATGCTTGGCCCGGAATGTTCTTGAGAAACGCAGGCGCCGAAGGCGGTGGTGGCGGCGGTTGGGGTGCGTGCTGCGACATGACTCTTGAGGGTCCTCTCCAAGGAATGCGGCGTGAGTGTTTGTTTAAACAACGGGTGGTCCGTATTGACTATATCTTTACCGTCTATTATGCCTCGCGTCCAGAGACAACCAGCCGGTTAGAGTGGTTCAAGCCCGGGCAGCAGGAAGTACGCCATAACGCCCCAGACGATCGTCGACAATGCGAGCACCGGAACCGTGACGGCGAGCAGCCTGGCGCGGGTAACCGGTGGGCCATGTTCGGACAGCGATGCCCCACGGGAGAGCTGATATGCCAGCTCAATACGTGCCGGCGAGGCGATCGTGCCCCAACAACCAGCGGCATTATTCAGCGCCATGGACCACTGCGGATGAATGTCGAGCTGTCCGCCCACGGCAACCTGGGTTGGCCCAAACATCGCGTTGGTGCCGGTGCCCGACGCCGTCATATACCCGCCCAGCGCGCCGATGACGGGCATCAGGAAAATGTAGCCGTCGCCGAGTCCGGCCAGTGATTGTGCCAGGGTTTCGGCAATATGACCGCCCTGCATGACCACCCCAAACAATATGTACAGCGCGGTAGGCACGCCGGTGTTCAGCCAAAGCCGGAAAGCGTTGCCCGCCAGTCCGTCCACGGGTTGCCGGTACTGTGCGATGGCCACCCCGACACCGGCGAAAGCATAAAGCGCCGGGCTGGCGACGACTTCTGCCACCCACTCGACGGCTACGACCGAGGAAATGAGTTGCCCTGCAATAGTGCCGCCTACCAGCACCGCATACGGCACGAGCGAGCCGCCCGGACCGGGACGGAGTTTGCCTTTGCGGACCACCAGTAGCCAACCGATACTCATGACGGCGGCGGCTACCGCGCCGGCCACCGGTGTGCCAAACACCAGGTTGGTGCCCAAAACCAAAAGCGCCAGCATAAGCCCGGAGGCCGCACCAATCCCGACGTAGCCGAGCCTCTTTGCTCCGCGAACCTTGACCGCACGGGAGGCAATGAACGCCGTCACCACACCCGAGATCACGACGGACGGGATATTGACCACGGCGGTGGCGACACCCAGATCGGTGAGTGTTTCACCGGCTAGTTCGGCGCCCAGCAGGGTTCCAGGGCCCATCGATCCCCAGGGGCCGATCACAATACCCATCAACGTGATGAGGGCGGCTTGATACGCGGTGAACCCGAAGGCCAGGGTCAGCGGCAACCCGATAATGAGTGAGACCCCGAAGCCGGTGACCGATTCCATAAACGGCACCACACCGTTGGCCATCAGCAGTGCTGATCCCAAAGACGCTCCCCCGGCGGCTAACCAATCGGCTAGTTGTTTCTGTGCACCGGTGTGATCCATGACCCGGGCCAGGGTGACGCCACCGGCGATGATCGCTAATACCTGGAACAGTGTGGCCATTGAGCCGCCCACCGCTTCGGTGAGTTCGGCAAACTGTGCATCTAGGACCCACAGGCCGACGACGACGGCTGAAAGCACTCCGGCAACCGGCGGAATCCAGGCGGGCAGGCGTGTTAATAACAGGCCGATCACCACGACGATCGGTACGGCTGCCAACACTACGGGCACGGATAGCCTCACATTCTCTCAAATCAGTTCACCATCCTACGCCTGCACTCCAGCACAGCAGGCACGTGGTGGCCGCCTCAACATGAAGATATTGGTCCTGCTTTGTCACGCTGATTTTTCTTAGCCCTAGGATTTTATGGGCTGGGTTCCAACACGCGACCTCGTTCGTCAGCGGGACCTCATTGCCTCCAACGATTCCCAACACCATTAGGACGGCCATGATTCTTACAGGTTTACTGATCGGTGCCGTGCTCGGCGTTGTCATGCAGCGTGGCCGATTTTGTGTCACCGGCATGATTCGCGACATCTTCTTACAGCGGTCGTGGCGAACATTTGTGGCCCTACTCGTCGTCATCGCTGTGCACGCCATCGGGCTCGCCGCGCTGACCTCCGCCGACATCATTGCTCCCGAGTACAGCACATTCGCCCCGGCAGCCGTCATCGTTGGCGGTTTCTTGTTCGGTCTCGGCATTATTCTCGCCGGTGGTTGTGCTTCTGGAACCTGGTACCGTTCTGCCGAAGGCCTGGTCGGATCCTGGATCGCGCTGGCCATGTACGCGCTATCGGCGGCCGCCATGAAATACGGTGCTCTGGCTGGCTTCGACAGCTGGATGAAGCGTTGGGATACCAGCCTCACCACGATTCCCGAGTCCTTAGGAGTCTCACCCTGGTGGTTCGCGGTCGCGTTATCAATTCTCACGTTTCTTCTTGTCCGTCGCTACCTGGCACAGGATGCCAAGCAGGCCAAAGTTGCACGCCTGGGGAATCAGCCGAAATGGAAACGCCCGCTGCACCTGTACACCGCCGGTGCCATCGTCGGTCTGATCGGTGTCATCGCCTGGCCCCTGTCTGCTGCCACCGGACGCAACAGCGGCCTGGGAATCACCACCCCCACAGCCAATACCCTGCAGTACACCGTGACCGGTGACGAAGGCCTCATCGACTGGGGCGTCTTGCTCGTACTCGGCCTATTCGTTGGAGCCTTTATTGCCGCAAAAGCTACCGGTGAGTTTCGCATCCGCATGCCTGATGCCACAACCGCGATGCGTTCCGTCGTCGGTGGGTTGATGATGGGTGTTGGCGCGTCGCTGGCCGGTGGCTGCACCGTGGGCAACGGCATGGTACAAACCAGCCTCTTTAGCTATCAGGGCTGGGTGGCCCTGCTGTTCATCGCGGTAGGGATTGGTGTCGGCGCGAAGTTCTGGCTGAAGCCGGCCGCGGCCAAAACCATCAAGACACCACAAACCCGCCCCGCTGGTGCCAACGATGCGACCGGTTCCAGCGTTGCCCTGAGCAATGCGCCTGGCTCTGCGCCGTCATTAGCTGGTATGCAGACGGCAACCGGGATGATTACCCTGCAATCCGCAGCCGATGACAAGGCCCGCCACCTGGGTGATGGCTATTTCGCGCTGGATTCTCTCGGGGCGGTATGCCCCTTCCCACTGATCGAAGCCAAAGATGTGATGGCGGATCTGGAACCCGGCCAGCACCTGGTCATCGACTTTGACTGCACCCAGGGCACCGAAACTATCCCCCAGTGGGCCGTCGATGATGGTCACGAAGTCACCGATTTCCACGACACCGGTGAAGCCGCTTGGCAGATCACCATCAGAAAAGGCCTTGCCTCCGATCGGACCGGACTCAGCACCAAATAACATGGCCGTAGGGCAGTAGCCTGGCCTCATCCTTTTGGACGAGGCCACGGCGGCAAGATCCTCCCGGCTGGTGATTTGCTCAACGTGCACGCAGCGCAGACTGAGGACATGTTAAACACAGAACCGGCTGCCGTGGCAGCACAAAGCATTACCAAAACATTCGGCACCGCCGACACCAAAGTGGCTGCACTCGATGGGGTGTCGGTGACATTTCGTCCAGGCGAGTTCACCGCGATCATGGGGCCTTCCGGCTCCGGTAAGTCCACGCTGATGCACTGCTTGGCGGGCCTCGATACGGTTGACTCCGGCCAGGTCGCCGTCAATTCGACCGTGATTACCGGAATGAGCGACAACGAGCTGACCGTATTGCGCCGGAGCCACATCGGGTTTATTTTCCAGGCCTTTAACCTGGTGCCCACGCTCAATGCCAAAGACAACATCGTGCTGCCCTTGGATCTTGCCGGGACGAAGGTGGATCAGGACTGGTTCGACCAGATTGTCGCAACCCTCGGACTCACCGATCGGCTCACCCACAAACCCCACCAGCTCTCGGGTGGGCAACAGCAGCGCGTCGCCGTCGCTCGAGCCCTGCTGACCCGCCCGGCCGTCGTCTTCGCTGATGAACCCACTGGTGCCCTGGACTCAAACACCGGTGCCGAAGTGCTACAACTATTGGCTCGCAGTGCCCGCGAGATGGGCCAGACAATCATCATGGTCACTCACGATCCGCACGCTGCTTCCTACGCCGATCGCGTGGTGCTGCTCAAGGATGGCGGCGTCGTCGGTCATCTCGAAGACCCAACCGCCGATTCCGTGTTGAACGCACTTGCAGAGCTGGGTGAATAGTCATGTGGAAACTTGCCATCAGTGAATTGAAGTTACACCCGCGCCGATATGTGGCCGTCCTGCTGGCCATTGTGCTGGGCACCATGTTCTTGGCTGGTTCCTTATTGGTCACGTCTTCGGCCAAGGAATCCACCAAGCAGATGTTGGGCGCCACGTATGCGAATGCCGATCTGCTCATCACCGCCGAAACACCGCCCGATCCGGAGTCGGACTTTTACGATTTGGCTGGCACCGTCGAACAATCCGGGAGTCTCACCGAGATCAATGGCGTCGAGGAGGTCTACCCTCTCATGAACGCGGCCACCGCCATGGTGCTGCCGGAAGGCTCCGATAAACAGGGGACCTTTGACCCGGATTCAGATTTTGTCTACGCCACCAACCGTCCGGCTGACGCCTCGCTGCTGGCCACTCCGATGACGGACGGCGAACTGCCTACCGCCGACGACGAAATCACCGTTGACACTGAGTCCGCGGAACGCCACGATCTAGCGGTCGGTGACACCGTCACGTTGCGCACCCTCGCCGATGAAGCCGAACAAGAAGTCACGGTTTCCGGAATCATGGACCAGTCCATGGATCCAACTGTGGTTGGGGCGATGACGATCTACACCACCGTGGAAACCCTGGGCGAACTCGGTGGGGACTCCCCCACCTACGACACGGCGCTGCTACGAGTCGACGGTGATATAGACCAGGTCATCACCGACATCCAACAGGCTCTCAACGCCACCGGTGTGCCCGCTACCGTGAACACCCCGGATGTGCAAATCTCCGAACAACTGGTCGACATGATGGGCTTTGACGCGATCACCGTGGTGCTCGGTGGCTTCTCTGCGATCGCTTTACTGGTGATGATGCTCGTCATCAATAACACCTTCTCGGTGCTGGTGGCGCAACGAACCAGACAGTACGCACTGCAGCGGGTGCTTGGGGCAACCCGCGGCCAAATCCGAAAAGGTGTCCTGGCTGAGTCCGTCCTCATCGGTTTGATCGGTTCGATCACCGGTATTGCCCTGGCCATCGGGTTGATCTTCGGATTACTGGCAGTAGCGCAGCAATGGATGTCCGGAGCCACCTTTGGCATGGACTTGTCTATACTCTGGGTCTTGCTCGCCGGGGTGGTCATCACCGTGGTGGCCTCCTGGCTGCCTGCATCACAGGCGATGCGGGTTTCGCCGCTTGAAGCGATGCGTCCGGTTCCTGCGTCGACTATGGGTTCCAAAGCTGGGAAACTCCGGTTGGTGCTGGGCTCGCTCATGTTGTTGGCCGGTGGTGCGGCACTGGTGTTCTTCGCTGCTGCCGGGTTGGTTGGCATGGCCATCGTGGCAGGCGCCGTCTCGTTTATCGGTGTGCTGGCTTTAGGAGTGCTGTTTGTTCCCGGTGCTGTCTATGCGCTGGGCGGGCTGACCCGTTGGACTGGTATCCCGGGCAAAATGGCTCAGCTCAATTCGGTTCGGAATCGCTCTCGCACCGCAGCAACCGCCACCGCGCTGATTGTGGGGACGACGTTGGTCGCGATGATTCTCACCGGTGGTCGTACTGCACAAGATAGTACGGATGAAATGCTGGCCACGAATTATCCGGTGGATATCTACGCGGAGTTGGCCGATATTGATCCGGCAGACACTGCACAGGTCAATTCTACGACTGAGGCACTGGCTGAAACGGCCGGCATCGCTGATGCTGAGGCGCTGTATCCGGTGGGTTCCATTGATGAATCATGGTCTGAACAGGTGATGACGGCGGATCCGGAGCACTTGGCCGGAATCTCGGACAGTGTCAGTGACGACGACGCTCAAGCCCTGGAGGAGACCGGTACCGTGCTGGTGCCTGAGCATCATGAGTCGAACACGCTAACGGTGACTACAGCGGATGGTGAGGTTGAGCTGGATGTGGTTCGGTCTGACCTGTCGTCCGTCACACCGATTGTCTCTGCCGAAACCGCGGAGCAGTTGTCGATGGATGTTACCGGTATGGCCGTGGTGTGGTTGTCGGTTGCAGATGAGGATATTTCGCAGGCTGATTTGCAGGAAATAGTCACCAACATGGTGGCTGATACTGAGGTGTCGTCTCAGGATGTGAGTTCGCCATTGGTCCTGCGCTCGATGTATCAGCAGGCGATTGATGCGGTGATGCTGACAGTGATCGGTTTGCTGGGCATTTCGGTGCTCATTGCGTTTGTTGGTGTTGCCAATACCTTGGCCCTGTCATCCCTGGAGCGTACTCGCGAGAACTCTTTGATGCGTGCGTTGGGTCTGACTAAACGCGGGCTACGGAGCATGTTGATGTGGGAAGCGGTCCTGATTAGCGCGGTCGGTGCCATCCTGGGCAGTGTGCTGGGCATGCTTTATGGCTGGGCAGGTTCAGTTGCGATCTTTTCGCAGATCTCTTCGGGCGGCGTCGATATAACGTGGCCGTGGCTTGAGGTCAGTGGGGTGATTGCCGTAGCGGTGATCGCTGGGCTGATCGCTTCGGTAGCACCATCACGTCGTGCGGCGAAGATGTCTCCTGTTGAGGGACTGGAGGCTGATTAAACAGTAATCGTGCCTTAGCCCATCCACGAAACACTACGACCGGTCCTTGGTGAGAGATTCTCAATCACCAGGGACCGGTTTATGTGTTCCAGTAGAGGTTGCGGAGCAGTGGCTGGTAGGGATCGAGCCAGGGTGCGGGTTGGAACCAGGTGAGGCCGTTGTGTTTGCGGATGCGCCATTTGCCGATGTGTACGGCGGCGTGGTGATGGCTGCAAAGGGTCACGGCATTGGTAACGCTGGTGTTGCCGCCGGCGAGCCAGTCTTTGATGTGGTGGATATCGCAGAACACCGCTGGGGTGGTGCAGCCTGGGGCTTGGCATCCACGGTCTCGGGCCAGGATGGCACGGCGCTGGGTGACGGTGAAGAGTCGTTTGGTACGTTTCTGATTTAGGACGGTGTCGGGTCCGTCCCACAGTTGGGCGACCAGCTCGCTATCACAGGATAAGATTTCGGCATCAGCAGGATGCATCGACCCATGGTTGAGGGCCTGGCAACGATATGGGGTCCAGGGCAGTTGGTTGATAAAACGGATTTTGCCTTCTGCCACCGGCTCACCACCATCAGTACCATGGCCCGCATCGTCTGAGACTTCTGGCTCTGGGCGGTGTGGTGTGTTGGGGTTGGGTCGGTGGATGATGGGTGGGCTCATCCCGTTGGGGCCTGGTGGGCGTTGAGCATCGGGCGGTAACGGTGGGATCCCAAGTGCCCGGTAGGCTGTTTGGACATCCTGAACAATCACCAGTTGTGCAGAGGCTCCGTGGCTTTTCTTGATCCCGATCTCTGCTGGGTCCATCCGCAACATGGTCCGGAACATGCCAATGAGTATGGCGGAGATTTTCTGGCCTGAAGACATGGGATCCATGGCCTCTAGGTCTGTGGTGGTGTACGTGTTGGCCTGGGCATCTTCACTCACCGCCTGGTCCTGCTGCTCTTCGTCGAGGTGAAGGTCATCGATATTATCCGGGACCGCATCAAAACTGGGGAAGTCATCATCCGACGTGCTTTCGCTGTGACTGGCGGGTTCGTCGTTGGTCTCAGCACGGTGCTGTGTTGCTGGACCGTCTTGGCCTGCTGACCTACCATTATCCTGGTCGGTATACCCGGCGGGGTGGATCAGGTTGATAAGGTCTTGCGGAACGTCAGTTGGAGTGTGGTCGGCTTTGAGCATCTGCAGCATGAAATTTTTGAAGGGCGTGTAAACCTCGGGGGTGGCGTCCATCCAGATCCGGCCACCACCTTCGGGAAAGCTTTTAGTTTTGATCGCATTATCGGGTGGTTTCCGCAACGCTTGTGATGGGGAGGGCCCATCGGCGTTGAGTTCATGCGCGATCTGGTCTGTCCAGTCTTTTTTGAACCGTGTGAACTCTTCTGGGGTGACTGTTTCGCCGGTTTCTGCCAAGACCGACTCGAAAGCGGCCATGACTTGGTCGACCATTCCCGGTGGCGCGTGACTATCTCCGGCATATTTGTGCAGACTGGTCCGCATATCGACAATCCGGTCAGCGATTTCTGCGCTGAGTCGACCCTGAGTATAGGAGGCGGCCACAGCTGGGTAGGTGGGGTGCGAGGATGCAATGGTGGGGTCGCCACCTGGAGTGTGGGTGAGCAGTGCAGCCCGCCCAAGATGTTTCTTGATTTTGCTACCTGACCAGCGCCGAGTCTGGGACAGATACTGGTTGGCATTACGAAACGGGGTGGCATCATACGGGGTCCCGAAATATCGAGGCTGCTGGCTCATTGATTCGTGAACATAGCCTGCATACAGGGTATTGGCTGCTGCTGTCACGTTCTCCAGATGGCCCAACATCAATCCCATACCGGGTAAGGAATCATAATACCTCTCAGGCGCGACCGGCTCATCCGCTGACTCTTCCGCCAGATCACTGTCGAGATCACTGTCAGAAGGTGGCGACGCCGTTTCTTGTGTGGTCATGCAGGCCTTCTTGGGTGCTGGCTGAAAGCCGTTCCAATCCCCGCCCGAGGCATGACGAAAGGTAGGAACGTGGTGATATGTGGTGGCATCAGCCAGTTGATCCACCGCTAATTTCGCCAACTGGGTGCTGGCATAGAGCAGTTCACCCGGGGAGGCGTCAGCAAGTTTCTCGAGATTAAGAATATCTGTGGGCACCGGGGCGCCAATATTGGGAAGCAGTGATGTTAGCTCCATATTGGCCTCCTCGAACCAGGCAGTTATGAACTCAAAACAAAAACAGGGAACCTCAGAAAGACGATCGAAGTGGTGAATGCGTACCTCTATT
>NZ_JAKDKW010000009.1 GCF_030453185.1 Yaniella sp.
GGTGATCACCCGGCCGAGCAAAGACCCTTCGCAGGAAAACCTCTGTCTCTGGCATTGCTAGCCATCGTTTGGCCAGCCGGGCTGGGATGGGGCCGTGGCCGGTGACCCAGGCTGGGGTGTCTCCGTCAGCGAAGAGTGCTTCATCGGTCATGACCACTTGGACTTCTGCCGGCACCGCAGCTGGTGCGTGCCCGTTGACGCGTTGGACGAACAGGTCAGCCATAATCTGGCCGTGAGAACGCGCCTGACCGGTAGGATCGACCGGATCAGCCGTCTCACCGGAATTAACAACACTGTTGGCATCCCTGGTCAGAGTCGCCAGAATACCTACGGCTTGTTGGGTGGATACCAACGCTGTCACCCACGCCATCCCGTACGCCGCGGGACGCACTGTGACCCGGCGCTCTGAATAGGCGATCTCATTGCGCTCAACGGCACCGTGTTGGTCCAACCGTTCAGCATGCGCCCGAACCTTACCAGCCAACTTCCGTGGCCCAAGCCCCTCAAACTGCCCGGCAATCAGCTCATCCACTGCAGTCCGGTGCTCGGGTGGAAGCCAGGAGACTTCCTTAACCACAGCCTGGACACGTTCTTCATCAAGCTGACCTAACGCCAAAGCATTGAACGTTTTGGGCATATCCTGCACCAGACAGCGGGCAACTCCTACATGCTTACTACCCCGCGCCGGAGACTGACCACGAGCTAATCCGATCTCCGCAGCGAGGCCGTGGCCGCGCTTGGACTGCGGGACACCGCGGGCGGCTTCTTCCTCATGGCGGTGTTGTTCTAGCTCTGCGATTTCCTCGACCTCTAACGCAGCGATCCGAGCCTTTAGCCGTGCCAACGTTTGGAGCCGATCAATACATTGCGCAGAGGAGTCAGACGGCTCCAACATGTCCAGCATGGCACGAGTCTGGGCCATGCTTGCTGCACCTGTCATGGAATCCGTCATACGTTTATTATACCGGGTTAGACGCGGAAAGAGAACCCATAACGCCCAGTATTTGCTGATATTTCACATTATAATACTTGAATACTTGAGTAAAAGAATTCGGGAATTTCGCAAGCTCACCAGGCCATTTAAATGCGTTGCTCGCCAGAGAATATTTATTTTGGCGAGCAACGAACAACTACGACAGCCTAGTCGTTGAGGTTGGATCCCTTCGACTCTTCGGAGGATTTTCCGTTAGTGTCAGGGGCCAAGACAGGCCCGTCTGTAGTGACGATTTTTTGCGAGGTTACGGCTGGAATACCTCGGTGATTCGCGTCTTCGAGCCGGGTTTCGTGTGCGATTCGAATGATGGCAGACCATTGGTCTTTGTGCTTAATGAGTTCCTCGAGATAGCGGTGTTCGGTTGCTTCCGCTTGCTGAGTCCAATAGTCCATCTTCTCTGCAGCTTCCTTGCGTTCCTCTACGGAGGTATCCTCGGCGAGCTGTGAGTAACGGTGTGCAAACTTCTCGGCGTTTTGCAGCGCACGAAGTGCCTTACCGCGAGGACTTGCGAGCGACCAGACGATGGTGAGTATCAGGATCCCAATGATGACCAACAGGGACATGCCCGTGGACGGCTCAGCGACTGGAACGTCCTGACCGTCATAGATGAATGGCAGGTTGTTCTGGCTCAGTGCGTGCAGCATGAGCTTGACGCCGATAAAGCCAAGAATCGCAGCCAGGCCGTAACCGAGGTAGACCAGACGGTCCAATAGGCCATCGATCAAGAAGTACAGCTGGCGTAGACCCAGCAGCGCAAAGGCGTTTGCCGTAAAGACGATATATGGCTCTTGCGTCAGTCCATAGATGGCGGGGATGGAGTCGATTGCGAAAATGATATCGGTGGCGCCGATAGCAACCATGACCAAGAGCATCGGTGTGACCAGGCGCTTACCGTCAACTTTAGTGATGAGTTTATCGCCATCGTATTGTTCTGAAACCGGCAAGATCTTCCGGGCGAAGCGAACCATGAAGTTGTCGGCTTCGGAGCCTGCTTCATCCGCCGAAGAAAACTCGGATTTCAGTTGCTGACCGGCAAGTATCAGTAGGAAAATACCGAAAATGTAGAATGCGTCGGTCCAGACTTCAAGAATCGCTGCGCCGGCGAGAATAAAGATCGTCCGGCTGATCAGAGCGAAGGCGATACCGAAGAGCAGCACCTTTTGTTGATACTGCCGCGGCACATTGAAGCTCGTCAAAATGATCATAAAGACGAACAGGTTATCTACCGATAATGCCTTTTCAGTAATGAAGCCCGCATAATATTCAATAGCGTGGTCGGTATCCCCGAAGGCAAAGAAAACTAAACCAAATGCCAGGGCAATGCCGACATAAATTGCCGACCAAAGTGCTGCCTCTTTGAGCGTGGGGATATGAGCTTTTCTTACGTGGAAGAAATAGTCGAAGAGGATGAGGCCGATGATCACAGCAATTGTGATGCCCCAGGTTACACCGGTGATCTCCATATGAAGGGAGTCCTTCCTAATTTTAGGTAACTTCTAGCCCACAAGTCTCTCCCCCGACGTTTACAACGGGGCCCGCATCCGGCCGAACAGCGATGTTCGACGTGCTGACGTCTGCGGAACTTCTGGGATACTCCCTTGTTCGGCATTGACTATATCAGCAATGCGGCGCTGGTAAAGACTCCTCTTGAGACGTGGGGGCAAGCGCGCCAGGGTCGTTTATGCGTGGCCCTCGCGTTGCATATCGCGAAGCTCTTTTTTGAGCTCGTGGACTTCGTCACGCAGCCGTGCGGCGAGCTCGAAGTTGAGATCGATGGCTGCTTGGTGCATCTGATCTGACATTTGCTGAATGAGATCCGTGAGATCCTTCGCCGGCACTGCCGCCAGTTTGGCAACCTTACCGTCTTCCGAAGCCATGTTCGCTTGCTGCTGTTCTTCGGTAATGGTGGCTGTGTAACCGCGATTGCCCATGCCGTAGTCGAAGCCAGTTTTAATGCCGGCCATCCCGGACATCAAATCCTGCGTGTCTGCGTCTTCACGTGCGAGCTGATCAGTAATATCAGCAATCTTCTTCCGCAATGGTTGCGGATCAATGCCGTGCTTCTTATTGTGCGCAATTTGTATTTCACGACGACGGTTCGTCTCGTCAATGGCAAATTCCATGGAGGCTGTGACCTTATCCGCATACATGTGGACTTCGCCCGATACGTTACGAGCTGCACGACCGATGGTCTGAATGAGCGACCGGTTTGATCGGAGGAAGCCCTCTTTATCGGCATCCAGAATCGATACGAGCGAGACTTCTGGCAGGTCCAACCCTTCACGGAGGAGGTTAATACCTACTAGTACGTCAAAGACACCTTTGCGGAGTTCGGTCATGAGCTCAACGCGTCGGAGGGTGTCGACATCGGAGTGGAGGTACTGGACTTTGACACCGTGTTCCACCAAATATTCGGTGAGGTCCTCGGCCATGCGTTTAGTTAACGTGGTCACCAGGACGCGCTCGTTGCGTTCGACGCGCAGGTTGATTTCGTCCATGAGGTCGTCAATTTGTCCTTTGGTTTCTTTGACGACGATCTGCGGGTCAAGGAGACCGGTCGGACGAATAATTTGCTCCACTACCCCATCGGCTTGTGACAGTTCATAGGGGCCCGGGGTGGCGGACATATAGACGGTCTGACCGATGCGTTCCAGGAACTCGTCCCATTTCAGGGGACGGTTATCCAAAGCGGAGGGCAATCGGAACCCGTGGTCCACGAGGGTGCGCTTTCGCGAGGCGTCGCCCTCGTACATCCCGCCAATTTGTGGAACAGTAACGTGTGATTCGTCGATCACCAGCAGAAAATCATCCGGGAAATAGTCGATCAGTGTGTGCGGGGCGGAACCTTGAGACCGCCCGTCAATATGACGTGAGTAGTTTTCAATGCCATTGCAGTAGCCCATCTGCTGCATCATTTCTAAGTCGTACGTGGTGCGCATACGTAGGCGCTGGGCTTCCAGGAGCTTGTCCTGGGATTCAAGTTCGGCAAGCCGTACCCGCAGCTCGTCTTCGATATCTTTGATGGCGCGAGTCATACGCTCGTCACCGGCAACGTAGTGCGAGGCAGGGAAGATATACATTTCTTCCTCTTCTCGAACGATGTGACCGGTGAGCGGGTGCAGTGTTTGGATGGAGTCAATCTCATCGCCGAAGAATTCGATGCGTACGGCTAATTCCTCGTACATCGGAATGATTTCGACAGTATCACCGCGGACGCGGAAGGTGCCCCGGTGGAAGTCAGCGTCGTTACGGGCATATTGCATCTGCACGAATTGGCGTAGCAGGTCATCGCGGTCCATGAGATCGCCGACTTTCACGGTCACCATTTGAGCGATGTATTCCTCGGGGGTACCCAAACCGAAGATTGAGGAAACGGTGGCGACGACCAGCGTGTCGCGACGGGTCAGAAGTGCGTTAGTAGCCGAGTGGCGGAGGCGTTCGACTTCTTCGTTGATGGAGGAGTCTTTTTCGATGAACGTATCGGTCTGCGGTACGTACGCCTCAGGCTGGTAGTAGTCGTAGTACGAGACGAAGTATTCGATGGCGTTGTTGGGCAGCAGGTCTCGGAATTCGTTGGCCAACTGTGCGGCGAGGGTCTTGTTTTGCACCAGCACGAGTGTGGGACGCTGCAAGCGTTCCACCAACCAGGCCGCCGTGGCAGATTTACCGGTACCGGTGGCACCCATCAGCACCACATCTTTTTCCCCGCCGTCAACCCGCTCGGCGAGTTCAGCAATAGCCTGGGGCTGATCCCCGGCAGGTTCGTAGGGGGCCTCTACCTTAAAGGGCGCAACAACACGGTTAATCTCTCGGGCCATACTCATGACCCACATGTTACGCCTGTCGGAATGGCGTGACCACCTGTTCGCCCGCTGGCTAAGGGTTAGCTGAAGAGCATCAGCACGTAAACCACGAAGAGTATCAGGTGCGGCAATGCGTGCATTACGGTGAGTTTTGGCGCCAAGAAATTCGTGATGGTGACCAGCATAGTAACTGCCAACAGCGCAATATTGACGGCGGATTCGGCGAGGACTACGGTCTGCCCGGTTGCCAATCCGATCAGTAACACCGCCGGAATCGTAAATGACACCGTAGAGACGAGTGCCCCGTGGCAGAGGTTAATGACGCGTTGCATTTCGCCGGCCAATCCTGCTCGCAGTGCCGTGATTGTTTCGGGGAGGAACACAATAGCGGCAATCAGGACGCCGGCCAGTTCAATGGGTAAATTCGTGCGGCCTAAGCCATCATCAAGCAGGGCGGCCATGTGCTGGGCAAGGATAATCACCGGGATGACGGTGATGACCAGCAGCAGGATACGCAGCAGTATTTCTGCGCGGTGTGCCCGGAAAATTTCACCGATCGGTTGACGCGGTGACGGGGTATCGTCATCGGCACCCCCGGAGCTATGACCGCGCGAGGCAGCGATGCTCATTGGATCGGTTTCGGCAAAATGATGTGGCTGGTGAAACATTTGCCGGTACAAGAAATATGTATAGCTCAGCAGGGTGCCCACCGCGATGGTGATGGCCACTCCGGGCGGATAAGTCCCCTGGTGGTCCAGTTGGGCTGGGAGGACGAATGCTAGTGCCAACAGCATGATGAGCATCCCCGAATAGCTAGCGGTTCCGGTGTGGTTGTGGCCTAGCGGTCCGTGCTTGTGTGTGGCAATGAATACGGCTGCACCGACCACCAGATTCAGGATGATCATCGAGACGGCCATGACCGAATCACGACCGATAGTAGTGTGGTCGCCGGGGCCGAGCATCACCGCCGAAATGAGGATCACCTCAATGAGCACAATGGAGATGGTCAACACCAGGGAGCCATAGGGGTCCCCCATGCGCCGGGCAAGTTGTTCTGCTTGCGTGACCACGCCGAAGGAACACACCGTGATGATGACCACGACGCCGGCCAAAACGAGGGCGAGCGTGACGCTAGGAACCGGTGGAGTGAGGAGGTGTTGTGTGGCAGCCAAGACGAGAACAGCGACCCAACCGATGACGACGCGCGCCATCGCGTTCGGGGTGAAAACCTGTGAACGCGTTGTGATCATTGGTTCTCGGACAACTGCGCCCACACGGCGTCGACTTGGGCTTCGGTATCGGCCAGAGTGCCAGAGTTGTCGATCAGCCAGTCAGCCACCTCGCGGCGTTGGGCATCGGTGGCCTGCGCAGCAATGCGTGCAGTGGCGTCCTCGATACTCATGCCGCGGGCCTCAACCAGTCGCTGCAAACGGGTGTCGTGGTGGGTGTCTACGACAATGACACCATCGAATTGGTCTGACTGGCCGGTTTCGACCAGCAACGGAATGTCCTGAATAATGACGGCGTGCTCCGGATCGGCGGCCAGTGCCTTTTCGCGCAGTCGGGCGGATTCGGCTCGTACGGCCGGATGAACAATACCGTTGAGCCGCTCGCGGGCAGCGTCGTCGTTAAACACGATACTGGCCAGGGCGGCACGGTCCAACCGACCGGCTTCATCGAGGAGATGCTCCCCAAACGTTTCCACGACTTCGGCGAGGACTTGTTGGCCTGGTTCCATGACGGCGCGTGAAATTGCGTCCGCGTCGATAATGGTTGCGCCGCGTTCGGCGAAGAACGTGGCAACGGTGGATTTTCCGGATCCGATGCCGCCTGTCAGGGCGAGATGACGCATGAGTTCTCCTGGGTAGACTTATGGACATGCAACATGCCGATTCTGCTCGTAATAGACGTTATACCGTGGTGGCTCACCGCGATTTAGTGAAGGTCACCTTAGATATCCGCCGTTCTGAGTTTATCGGTATGATCCGTCGCGTGGATTCTGAAGACGAAGCTCGTGCCTGGATTGATGAGGTACGGGGCGAACATCACGCGGCAACGCACGTTGTGCCCGCGTTTGTCCTGGGCGCAGATCGGGACGTGCAGCGGTCCTCTGATGACGGCGAGCCAGCGGGCACAGCCGGTATGCCCATGATCCAGGCCCTGACCAATTACCGGGCGGTGCATGACGGCGAAGAATTCTCGGATGTGTCGGATATTTGTGCCATTGTGGTGCGCTATTTTGGCGGGGTGAAACTTGGTGCCGGTGGTCTGGTCCGCGCATATTCAGATACTGCGGTCGCCGCATTGGAACAAACGCCGCTGATTGTCCGGAAGCGAATGCTGGTGGTGACCGTTGAGGCGCCGCACGCCGACGTGGGACGCGTAGAGAACGAGCTCCGGTCGGCCCACTATGAGGTCTTGGGTACTGAATACGCTGGTCGCGCGGCTACCGTGACGGTGGGCTTGGATGACGCCGATAACGCACTGGCAGACTTTAACGGCCACTTAGCCTCGATGACCGCCGGTGAGTCCCAGGGCGTGGCCATTGGTACTCAGTGGCAGGATGTGGCCCGATGACCAACGAGCTGTTTGCCCCCGATAATGTGGATCGGATGTTGCTGCGCGTGCTCGAAGAGACCTTCGTAGCGGAGCCGTGGCGGAAAACCGCACCGATTGTGGTGATCAATGATGCCACCGGTGCATTGAGCGACTGGGCTGTGAAACATGACCTTGATGTGCGCTTCGTGCAGGATTCAGCGGCTTTGGGTGCGGCACAAGCACCGGTCACCGGGACGGTTGCTACCAGCCTAAGTCCCGAGGCTCTCAACGGTGCGGCCACGGTGGTATATCGGCTCGCACGCCCCCTAGAAGCGTTGGAAGAACTCGCCTGGCAGGTTGCTGCCTGGGCAGATCCGCGGGTGCTCCTATTGGCGGGACAGTTACAACGGCACCTGAATTTTTCGATGAATAATGTGCTGGCGGCTGTATTCGAAGATGTCTCGGCATCGCGGGGCTATCACAAGGCCAGAGCCTTGCGTGCCGCTTCACCGAAGCCCGTGATCGGTCACGGTCCACCGCGCATGCCCAGAAAAAACAGTGTCACGATTGCTTCTGCCTCGCTTGAACTTCGCGCTTTCGGGCTAACATTTGGTGCAGCCAAATTGGATCCAGGAACCCGATTCTTACTCGAAACACTGTTCACGCAAGCTGTGGATTCCTTTGCGGCGGGGAGCACCGCAGTGGATTTGGGATGTGGTAACGGCACCATCGCTGCCGTATTGGCCAAGAAGACGCGGGATGTAGCAATCGTCGCGACCGATGATTCTGCTTCAGCGGTCCGATCGACCTTGGCGACTCTGGCTGCCAATAATATCGACGACGTGGACGTGCTCCATCAATCCGGGCTCGTCACGCTTGGAGATGCCTCGGTCGATACGATTGTCTTGAATCCACCGTTTCATGATGGCACTGAAATTACCGGTGATATCGCGCAGTTTCTCTTTTCCGAAGCCGCACGCGTGTTGAAACCCGGGGGCATCTTGTGGACGGTTTTTAATGCATCCCGCGGGTATCGAAAATCGTTGACGAAGCTGGTGGGGCCAACGGAACAGATTACTCGCAATCAGCGTTTCATTATTACCCGATCACAGAAAGTATAGGGATATGTCGGACCTCTACGTAAAAGTCTGCGGCATCACGGATGTTGAGCAGTTGGAATGGGCCATCGATCTCGGCTATGACGCCGTGGGACTGATGCGGGCGCCGAAATCTCAGCGCCTGGTCAACGTCGAGACCGCTCGTCGTCTCGCAGAACATGCTGCGGGCCGGATTGAGACATTCGCGGTGGGGCTTACACTAGATCAGGTCGAACCGGTCCGAGACGCGGTTGATACGGTCCAGTTGTATGAGTACGCCGATGTTGCATCGTTGGCATTGGCTTCTGATACTCCCCCGCACTCGACAAAGGGCCTTGACTACTGGTTCTATGATGCCTCACACGGCACCGGTACGTTTACTGAGATACCGGATTGGGTACGTGATGTTGATGCTCGGTTTGTTTTGGCCGGTGGGTTGAATCCGGACAATGTTACCGAGGTCGTGACTCGGTATCAGCCTGATGGTGTGGATGTGTCCTCAGGTGTGGAGTCTTCAGCCGGCGTGAAGGATTATGCGCTCATGAAAGCGTTCATTGATGCTGTCCGCGCCGTTTGAGAGCTGACTCGAACACACTACTTAAAGGCCGAAGGCCGCTACTCCCAATGAGTAGCGGCCTTCGGTTATGTTTTTGCCTCGTGGGCTGACGGGTTAGTTACCGGTCAGTTTTTCACGCAGTGCGGCAAGTGCTTCGTCGGAAGCCAAGGTGCCGGCATCTTCAACAGGGGTTTCTTCGTCCTCGGAGGAGTATGAAGCGGAACCACTAGGAGCTTCTGCTGGACCGGATGCTGCTGCTTCTTCTGCCTCGGACAAGTGGCGGGCAACCTGTTCCTTGTGGGCTTCCCAGCGGGCCTGAGCGTCAGCGTACTGCTGCTCCCATGCGGCGCGTGCTTCTTCGAATCCTTCGATCCATTCGTTGGTTTCAGGATCGAAGCCTTCTGGGTACTTGTAGTTGCCGTCTTCGTCGTAGTCGGCAGCCATACCGTAGAGGGCTGGGTCGAAGTCGGTGCCTTCTGGGTCGACACCTTCGTTGGCCTGCTTGAGCGACAGAGAGATACGACGACGTTCGAGATCGATGTCGATGACCTTGACGTACAAGATTTCGTTGACCGATACAACCTGCTCGGCGGTATCAATGTGGCGGTTAGCCAGCTCGGAGATGTGTACGAGGCCTTCGATACCATCTTCGACGCGAACGAATGCACCGAATGGTACAAGCTTCGTGACCTTGCCCGGTACGATCTGGCCCAGAGCGTGGGTGCGGGCGAAGACTTGCCATGGGTCTTCTTGAGTGGCCTTGAGCGACAGGGATACGCGTTCGCGATCCATATCGACGTCCAGTACCTCTACGGTGACTTCCTGACCAACTTCGACAACCTCGGACGGGTGGTCGATGTGCTTCCAAGATAGTTCGGAAACGTGAACCAGACCGTCGACGCCGCCCAAGTCCACGAATGCACCGAAGTTGACGATCGAGGAAACGGTACCGGTACGAACTTGGCTCTTCTGCAGTGCCTGCAGGAAGTTCGAACGGGTTTCGGACTGGGTCTGCTCCAACCACGCACGACGTGAGAGCACGACGTTGTTGCGGTTCTTGTCCAGTTCAATGATCTTGGCTTCGAGCTCTTGACCGACATATGGTGCCAGATCGCGAACACGGCGCATTTCGACCAGGGATGCGGGCAGGAAGCCGCGCAGGCCGATGTCGAGGATCAGACCACCCTTGACAACTTCGATCACGGTACCGGTGACTACACCGTCTTCTTCCTTGATCTTTTCGATGTCGCCCCAAGCGCGCTCGTACTGTGCGCGTTTCTTGGAGAGGATGAGGCGGCCTTCTTTATCTTCCTTGGTCAGAACCAGGGCTTCAACCGAATCGCCAACTTCAACGACGTCATCTGGATCGACGTCATTTTTGATGGACAGTTCGCGTGAAGGGATGACACCTTCTGTCTTGTAGCCGATGTCGAGTAGCACTTCGTCTCGATCGACTTTGACGACGGTGCCTGCAACCAGGTCGCCATCGTTGAAATATTTGATGGTCTCATCGACAGCAGCCATGAATTCTTCAGCTGAGCCGATGTCGTTTACAGCGACCTGCGGGGCGTTGCTAGTAGTGGTCATGTAGTAGGGACTCCGATATGGATTAATATGGTTGATAAACTTACTTCGTTTTATAACGCAGCAAACAGAGCTGCATCACAATCATTTTTGCGCCGAAATTGGCAGCGTTTAATATACTACGGTATTCGTCCTGTCAAAATCAACGTAAGACGTGCTCACTTCATAGCGCTCTGATGGCGGAATCATGCGTCTTCCACGCAATTTTACTGACAGTATTTTTGTCAGCATGGGGTTCTGCCGGTCTAATGGGCTGCTTCATGCCAGGAATACCCCTTCCCAACCTGAACGTCCAGTGGAACAGTCAGCGTTGCTGCAGCCGACATTTCTTCAACCAAGATCTGTTCTGCTGCATCGATTTCAGAGTCAACGACTTCTAGGATTAGTTCGTCATGGACCTGCAGGATCATGCGGGACTTAAGACCATCGGCTTCAAGTCTGGCCTGGACACCAAGCATCGCTTTTTTGATCAAGTCCGCCGCAGAGCCCTGGATGGGCGCGTTCAGAGCGGCGCGTTCTGCCATCTCGCGAAGCTGACGGTTATCGGACTGCAGGTCCGGTAGATACCGACGGCGTCCCAACATAGTTTGGGTATAGCCGTCCTTGCGCGCCTGGCGAACCACATTCCGCAGGTAGCGTTGGACTGCCCCAAAGCGATCAAAGTACGTGGTCATTAATTCGCGGGCTTCGTCGACCGAAATTCGCAGCTGCCGCGACAGTCCAAAAGAGCTCAGACCATAAGCCAAGCCATAGGACATAGCTTTAACTTTGTCACGCATAGAGGTGGTGACGTCTTCGGGTTCCACATTAAAGACTTGGGCGCCTACGAAACGGTGTAAGTCTTCCCCAGCCCGGTAGGCCTGGATGAGGCCTTCGTCCTCGGACATATGGGCCATAATACGCATTTCGATCTGCGAGTAGTCTGCCGTCAACAGCGTGGTGGTCTCGTCTGAATACGGATTCGATCCCGCCACGAAAATGTCACGAATCTGACGGCCAGCAGGTGTCCGAACCGGAATATTCTGGAGGTTCGGGTTCAAAGAAGACAACCGCCCGGTAGCCGCTGCCGTTTGAGAAAAGCGCGTGTGAATGCGGTTGTCTTCGGCAATGGAATCCAAGAGTCCTTGGACCGTTTGACGCAGTTTCGTCGCGTCCCGGTATGACATGAGATTGTGCAAGAACGGGTGGTCAGTTTTTTCTAGGAGGTCGGCCAGCGAATCGGCGTCGGTTGAGTACCCGGTTTTTGTTTTGCGGGTCTTGGGCATGTCCAACGTGTCAAACAGCACCGTTTGAAGTTGTTTTGGTGAAGCCAGATTGACCTCTTGACCACCGATAGCGGCGAAAGCAGATTCTTGTGCCTTCTCAACTTCGTTGGTGAAGCCGTCCAGGAGACTGTCGAGGCGCTGACGGTCGGTGCCGATGCCAATCAGTTCAACTTTTGCCAGCACTACCGAGAGTGGGATTTCAAGGTCATGGAGTAAACCGACGGCTTCGCGTTGCTGGAGTTCCTCATCCATGGCTTCATTCAACCGGTGAATCATCCAGGCGTTCCGGGCGTATTGCGCGAGCTGCTCGGCGTTATCGTCGGTAAAGCCTTCGAGTTCTAGCTGACCCTGATTTTCGGTGGGGGCTACAGTTTCCAACCGAGTTTTCAAATAGGTCTGGACCAGATCGGCTAACTCATAGCCACGACGATCGGGCTGCAGAATGTAGGCAGATAGTAAAACATCGTCTGCCACCGACACCAGCGATGTGTTCACATCTGTCAAAGGTTCCAGCACAGATTGCGAAGGTGGCGTAGCCAAGGCCTTCAGGGTCGCTTTGAGGTCATAGACCACCTTGGAGTACTCGGGATCGCTCAGGAACTGCGTGACTGCGGAACCTAACTCGGCGCTAGCGTTGTCAAGGTCAATGACTGCGGTGGTGTCGGCCGTGGCTAAACCGAGCGCACGAATCTCGCCGTAGTCCCCTGGAGCAGGAATCTTCCGGCGTGTGATGGTGGCGGGCGGATTGATATGGAAGAAGACCGAGATCCGCTGATCGATGTCAGTCAAGAACGTTTGCCATGCCTCGACGTCGTTGATCACAGCTGTTTCGGGCATTTCTTCGGGTGGTTCGGGCTCTTCCGATGAGCCCAGGTGTTGCTCGAATGTCGTGAAGACGCGATTGCGAATGTTGTCGAACTCCAAGGCGTCGAAGAGCTCAGACACCATGTTGCGGTCTGGGTTTACCAAGATTGCTTCATCAAGCGTGATGGGAAGTTCAAGGTTGGTCACCAGAGCATTGAGCTCTCGGTTACGTTTAACCTGGTCGAGGTTCTCGCGCAGGGCTTCGCCCTTTTTTCCGCCAATGTCGTCAATGTTGTCGAGGATGCCTTTGAGGCTGCCGTATTTTTTCAGCCAGCGTGCAGCGAAGCCCGGGCCAACACCAGGAACACCGGGCAGGTTATCAGCGCTCTCCCCCACCAGGGCCGCGAGTTCCGGATATTGCAGTGGTGTGACACCGTAGCGTTCCACAATGGCATCGGCGTCAAAAGGTGGTAGCTCTGACACCCCTCGCATCGGGTACAAGACTGTGACGTTGTCTTTGATCAATTGGAATGTATCGCGGTCGCCGGAGACAATGCGGGCGTCCCAGCCAGCTTCGGCTGCAGAAGTCGACATCGTAGCCACAATATCGTCTGCTTCATACCCATCAACTTCGATGGAAGGGATCTGCAAAGCGTCCATGACCTGTTTGATCAGGTCGATCTGGCCGTAGAACTCCTCGGGAGTTTTATCGCGTCCCGCTTTGTATTCCGGATATTGTTCCGACCGAAACGTCGGAGTTTCTAAGTCGAAGGCTACAGCCACATGAGTGGGTTTTTGCTCGCGGATCATGGCCAGCAACATGGATAAGAAACCGTAGACGGCGTTGGTGTGTTGGCCGGTAGCGGTCTGAAAGTTTTCGGCTGGCAGCGCGAAGAACGCGCGGTAGGCCATCGAGTGGCCATCGATGACCATCAGGGTGTTGGAGTTATCTGAAGCAGTAAGTTTGGAAGCAGTCACGGTCTCTAGTCTAACGAGCACAACGTGGCTCCGGTGCTTTTATCCACACTCCGGCGGGCCTGGTGTGCTGGGGCTTGGTCAACCGGGGAATTAGTCAGTGGATTCGTGCCCAGCATCACTTGGGATGTCGTCGGTATCATGCGCTTCGTCTTCGTCCGGGTGCACTGTTTCGTGGGTGTCGAGCTGGTCTTCGGCCAGGTGGTCGAAATGACCGGGCTGCATTTTCGACCCGGTGAGATAGGCGGAGCGAGCGATGGCCATGGTCCCGATGGATGAGGTGGCCAACTGCAGAAACAAGATAATCAGCAGTTTGACGAAGTTGGGCCAACTGGGCATCTCGAAAAATACGCCGATGACGACCAGTGAGATACCGAGTCCGGCGGCCGTCCCGACCGCGGAGATCCGCTGGTAGGTGTCGGTAAATTTATAGAGACCAACTACCGCGACGGTGAAGATGAGCACGCCGGCAATAATAAACAAGTTGCCGAAGAGTTCGGCGAATGTGGTCAAATCCATTAGCGACGCCCCCTGGTGAGTGCGCGAGCAAGTGAGACGGCCGACAGGAAGCCAACGATCGAGGCGATCAGGATCAGGTCAAAGAAGAATGCTCCGGCCAGCAGAACACCAATCATCGCCAACATACCGGTGAAGGAAAACATCAGCAGGTCTGCGGATACGGCGCGGTCAGCGTCGGTGCGAGCGGTGACAATACGGATGGCTACAGCGATCATGCAAGCGGCCAGTACGGCAAGCCCGATGTACATTCCAAAGTTCAGGGCGGTCATGAGGCGGCCCTCCCTTGCTGATGACGTTGTGTTTGGTCGACTAACCGTGGATCGAAGCCTTCACGACGCATCGCAGCAAGAATGTGGTTTTGCATATCGAGTGAGCCCTCTGCGACGGCTTCGGGGTCGCCGTCATACAGCGAATGCACGTAAATCCAGCGGTTGCCATCGTCGTCGATATGGGTTCCCAGGGTGAGTGTGCCGGGGGTGATGGTGATCAATGCGGAGAGCATGGTGACTTCGGCGTCGGTACGACAGTCGGTCCGCACTCGTGCGATGCCAGGCTCAGCATCCAGTCCGGGGGTGGCCAGGTCTTTGAGAACAGCCCATGAAGAGCTGATGATCTGGCCGATGAACCAGATGATCAGCCACATCCAGCGGGGCAGCCAGGTGAGAGTTTTCATCGGTTCAACACCGCCTGTACGTAGTCGGTGCTGTCATAGAGCCCTTCGGCAGCAATACCCGAAAGCGTCAATAAGAACTGCGCGCCCAGACCGAAGGCGACGGTGATGATGGCCAGTACAACAGACGGTGCGGCCAGTGCAAAGTTGATGCGGCGAGTCGGCACAGTGGACTCATCGGTTTCGATAATCGTCTGTGTGCCCGTAAGTGTGGAGACTTGTGCTCGAGTCGCCTCGGTGGCCAGTTCTGGCGTATAGGAGGCCTCATGAGCGTAGGGATCACGGGTCGCTGAAGTGATAACGGTGCCCGATTTGGTAGCCGGTCCCCCAGAGCCTTTTTCCCAGAACATTCCGGTCCAAATTTTCAGCATTGACAACAGCGTAATGAGCGATACGAACAACATGATGACCACGGCGGCAATGTCACCGGTGTCGACGGCACCGACAATCAGCATGAATTTGGCTACGAAACCAGAGAACGGTGGAATGCCGGCCAGTGATAGTGCAGCGATCATAAAGGTGACGGCAATGACCGGTTCGGTTCGTGAAATGCCCCCGAGTGCGCCGATCACGCCCGTTCCGTAACGTACTTCAACCGCACCGGTTGACATGAAGAGTGAAGCTTTCACGATCATGTGATGCAGCAAGTAGAAGATGCCGGCGGTCAGACCCAGTTCGGTGAATAGCGCTACCCCCAACAGGATGTAGCCGATTTGCGAGACCATGTGGAACGACAAAATAGTTCGGGTTGTTTTCTCGCCTACGGCGCCGAATACGCCGATGAGCATGGTGAGGCTAAACAGGACCACGCCGACCCACAGGAACCTGGTGTCGCCGCCATAAACGACCGAGTAAATCCGGTAAATCGCGTAGATGGCCACCTTGGTATGGAGTCCGGAAAACAGTGCGGTGACAGCCGGCGATGTCCCGGGATAGGCTCGTGCCAACCAACCGTGCACGGGAACAACGGAGGCTTTGATACACAGCGCGAACATGCTGACCGCACCGGCGATGGCGACGGTCGGGTCGTGTTGAGCCTGATCCGCAAGCACAGCAATGTTGACTGATCCTGCGGTGCCGTAGAGGAAACCCACGCCGATCATATACAGCGTGGAGGTGAATAAGTTCATCGTCACATACAGCCGGACGCCGTGGACACGGCGTAGCGGTAGTTTCCTGTTAGCGCTGAGCACGTAGAGCCCGTAGCTGGGCAAGAGCATGACCTCGAGAAATACGAACAGGTTGAAGAGGTCGGCTGTCAGCAGCGCGCCATTGACGCCGGTGGATAAGATCAGCACCAGGGGTGCAAAGTATTGGGAGTTTGCCGCGCGGGAGGCTTGAGCAAACCAGATACTGACGACGGTAAGTAGCAGAGTGACCGCCAGCATCAGGGCGGTAAACATATCTGCCACAAACGGGATGGCAACCCCCGGTGGCCAAGGACCAACCTGGTGGGCAATCGTGCCTCCGTCGGTGGACCAGAAATGATAGACCAGACCGCAGGCGGCAGCCAGCATGACCAGCATGGTGGCAATATTGACGATCGCGTGAAGTCGGAGTCGATGGCCCGTGGTGATGAGTATCCCTGCGACCAGTAACGGTAGGCCGGCAAAGAGTGGCAGGAGGGTGCCGATGGTATCTGGGCTCATGCCTTCTCCTGACGCGACGTGTTACGACGGGGTTCGTGTCGGACGCCATCAGACTCTGATTCGGCGGACACATCGAGTTGTTCGACTTTTGTTGCCGTGCCATCTGTGTCATCACCGGTGACGGCAAGGACCAGCATGAATACGGTAATAGAGAAGGCGATTACGATAGCGGTCAGAATGAAAGCTTGCGGCAGTGGGTCGGCCATCGCGGACGGATCCGCAGAGGGATGAAACGCTTCAATGCGGCGGTCGGAACCACCCGCGGCAAAGAGGATCAGGTTGCCTGCGTGACCGATCAAGACGAACCCGAGGATCACGCGCAGAAATTCGCGTTTGCTAAAGAGATAGACCGCTCCGGCGGTAAGCAGGGCAACGGTGATACTTAGCGTCATGAAGTGACCTCTCGTTGCCTACTGTGTTTCGAGTTTTTCTTGCGGATACCGGGGGGTCCCGTCGTTGGTTCAGGGGGTGTTTCCACGGTTTCGGCGAGCCCACGCTCTGTGCCCAGCATGTTGAATGCTCCTAAGATCAAACCGAGGACGGCGAAATAGACGCCGATGTCGAACAGCAAGGAACTGTTCAGCTCAAAACCGAAAATATCCATGTATATCGGTGTGAGGTATGAGCCGTCAACGAGCCCGTACACACCGACGGCAGACCCCAGGGCGACACCTGTTCCGATAAGGCCCTTATATGGCAAGCGAATTGGCGCAGCCTCATCGGCTGGCGCAGCAAGATAGAGCAGTGCGAATGCCGAGCCAGTAACTAAGGCGCCAACGAACCCACCACCGGGTTCATTGTGCCCGCGGAACAGCAGAATGAGGCTGACGACGACGAGGATGGGGACCGCGATTTTAGATAACGAACGCAGGTACACAGAATTGTGATGTGGGTTCGTCAGCGGTGAGGTGCTGAGGACCTTGGCTTTTCGGACTGGATTGGGGGCTCGTGAAGCAAGCAGCGCGGCAACGGCTACCCCTGCGACACCAAGGACCGTCAACTCGCCCAGGGTATCCAGAGCACGGAACTCCACCAAAATTACGTTGACTAGGTTATTGCCACCGGTGACTTCAGTGCCTTGCTCGGTCAGGTACTGCGCGGGATCGGACATGTCACGACGTCCGGTCAGTGCATAGGTGCCGGCAAATGCAGCAATCCCTGCTAGTACCGCAGCGATGATGCCGGATCTTGAGGCTTTTTCTTTCTTACCGAACGTTTTGGGCAATCGGTTGAGCAGCAGCACCATGACGACCACGGTGAGGATCTCGACCATGAGCTGTGTCAGTGCCACGTCCACCGACCCCAGGGCAAAGAACCAAAGGGTGACAGAGAAACCGACGGTACCGAGCACGACGATGGCTGCCACACGGGTTCTGGCGCGAATCGTGGCGATGACTCCAACGGCGACGACGGCGACGAGTAACCAGTCGGTCCAGCGGGTGAGATTCTCTTGTTGGGCTGGCAGCTCATCGATGGCGAACCATCCGGTTAGTGCTAACCCGGCTAAGAGTGCGGCAGGCCAGACCAGGTGTCGACCGGGACTGAGCCCAGAGGTCCACGAGCTGACGACTGCACCGAATTCGATGGTGGTCTGGCGGAGTTTTTCGACTGCGCCCAGACCGGAGTAGACCAACGGACGGGGTACCAGAAACGCCTCGAGTCTGGGCAGTTGCCAGACCATGATGGCCCCGACGACGATCACGAGCAGGGAAAGCATAAAGGCGGGATTAATACCGTGCCACAGGGCAAGCTCGACCTCCTGATGTGCACCGACCGCTGCGGTGGCGGAGTCGGACACCAGGTCAGCCAGGAAGAATGGAAAGACGCCCAGAATCAATGACAATGACGCATTGACTGCAGGATAGGCCCAGAAACTGGGAGCAGCTTCGTACACAGTTTGGCGATTGGCGGCAAGACCGCGGGGGGTGTTGATCCAGTTCCGGGGGGAACGGTAGGAGCCCATAGCGCCTAATACGAAGCGTCCAGAGTAGGCGAATGTGCCGATCGCCGTCAGGACTGCCAGACCGGTGAGGACCCACGGTAGGACGCCCGGCAGCTCGGCACCAAGGAATGCTTGGAAGAGGTGCTCTTTCGAAACGAAGCCCAGCAAGGGCGGAATGCCCGCCATGGATGCAGAACCCAGGATCACGATGGTCAGTGTGGCCGGCATGGCCATTTTCCGTACGGTCAGCATTCGCATGTCACGTGTGCCGGCTTCATGGTCGATGACACCGACGGCAAGGAAGAGCGCAGATTTGAAGAGTGCGTGGGCAATGGTGTGGAGGATGGCTGCAGTGAGCGCTGTGGGCGTCCCAATGCCAATGAGCGCAACGAGGTAGCCAAGCTGCGACATGGTGGAGTAGGCCAGCAGTTCCTTAAGGTCGTAGCGACGGAGGGCTGCCACGGCACCAAGCAGCGCGGTAATGAGTCCCGAAGAGACGAGTAAAACAAGCCACAGTGTATTGCCCGCTAGGACCGGTGAGAATAGCAGCAGCAGGTAGATACCTGCCTTGACCATTGCTGCGGCATGAAGATATGCGGAAACCGGTGAGATCGCGACCATGGAGTCTGGTAGCCAGGATTGGAAGGGGAATTGTGCGGATTTCGTAAACGCAGCTAGGACCAGGGTCAGGATGAGCCAGGTAACTGTACTGGAATCATCCCAAATATCGGATCGGAGGATTTCGGTAATGACGGTTGTCCCCGTGGAAGCAATCATCACTGAAACTGCCGCTAGCAAACCCAGCCCGCCTGCAACAGTCACCAAAAGAGTCCGGACCGCGGGTTTTCTCGCATGGGATCCAGACCGCGCAATGAGGAAAAACGAGGCTAGTGTTGTAGCTTCCCACGCGACGTAAAGCACCATGAGGTCATTGGCCAGAACGAGAACGAGCATGGCCAGCGCAAAGGCTGACATCGACAGATAGAAGCTGGTGATCTTTGTGCGATCGAGGTATCTTGCGGAGTAAAACAAGACGCCTGCACCGATCACGAGGACTAACAGCCCGAAGACTAATGACAGTCCATTGAGGCGAAGGTGAAAGCCAACATTGAAGAAGTCGGGGATCCAGGGATAGTACTCAATGACTTCACCGCCGGAACCGGCAAATGCTTGAATGAGTGCCCACGCCGCGCCTGCTAGTGGGATCCATAGGAGCCAGCCGGCGTATTTGCCCAGCCAATGGGACAGTGGTGCAGCCAGCACGGCTGCGATCAGTGTTAGCAAGATCGCCGTCAAGAGCACGGGCTTTCACCTCTTCGCAGGTGCCGGCGGCAATGTTGTGAGTCGTGTACCGGCTTGAACGTCTATGTCAGGTCGAAAAGACCAAAATTAAGGTGCGCAACATTTTGCGCACCAGTCAATATTGTCACAGCTCACTATAGCGTTTCAAATGAGTCACTGTGTCAGCAGTGCCCGACGCGAATCGAGTGCAAGAGATTTGGCTCGTTAAAGCATTTCGTCCCGCATAAGTATGCGGGACGTGAGCAATGCTGTTGTACCCGAAGTGGGACTCGAACCCACACATCTCTCGATATTGCATTTTGAGTGCAACGCGTCTACCAATTCCGCCATTCGGGCTGGGCACCTGACCTATTTTACACAAGTTTTTAGAATAACCAAAAGGAGATCGGAAGAGTTCTGTCGTAGTCTATGAGACTGACGAACTCACTATGACAACGATTCGAGGTCACTATGACGGATACCGAAGCAACACATCCTGTACGTATTGTAGTGGCTGAAGATGAGACGATTATTCGCTTAGATATCGTAGAGACACTGCGCGGCCAGGGTTACGAAGTTGTCGGCGAGGCCGACAATGGCCAGCGCGCTATCGAACTGGTGGAAGAACACACACCGGATCTGGTGCTGATGGATATTTCAATGCCGGTGATGGATGGTATCTCTGCTACTCGGCATATCTCCGAGCGGTCGTTAGCCCCGGTGGTAATTTTGACCGCATTTTCGCAGCGGGATTTGATTGATCAGGCCACTGAAGCAGGTGCGATGAGTTATATCGTCAAACCGTTTAGTGAAACTGATTTAGTACCGGCGATTGAGTTGGCCAAGGCACGCTTCGAGCAATTGGTAACACTGGAAGCCGAGATCTCAGATCTCACGACACGATTCGAGACTCGCAAACTCGTGGATCAGGCTAAGAGTCTGCTCATGCAGAAGCTTGAAATCACCGAGCCTGAGGCATTCCGTTGGGTTCAGAAGACCTCAATGGATCGGCGTCTGATGATGAAAGATGTTGCCCAAACTGTCATCGAACAGTTGGGCAACCCTTCCTAGGCCACCTACATGGGTGACCAGCCGGATACTTTATCCCAGCGGTGTGCTGGTGGTGCGACAGCCGTATCGACCAGCGCCGGGTCGATTTCGGCTTTAGTTGACCCCATGCGGTGCACTTTGAGCATATTCGTAGAGCCAGGTACTCCTGGTGGAGAGCCTGCTACCATCACCACGAGGTCATCGATCTCTGCCAGCTCAGCTTTGACAAGTTCGTGGTCGATTTGTTCGGTCATTTTGTCCGTCGAGTCCATGAAAGGCACCAGTTTTGGTGTCACACCCCATGACAAACAGAGCACATTATTTGTGGTGAATGAGTGTGTGAACGCATAGATCGGCTGTGGTGCACGTAGCCTGGACAGGCGTCGGGCCGAGTCGCCGGACTGAGTGAAGCTCACCAAGAACGGGATTTCTAGGGATGCCGCGATATCGACGGCTGCACGCGTTACCGCTCCCCCTCGTGTACCGGGCCGGGTCCCTAATGGAGGCATCCGATGCAGGCTATGGTTTTCGATAGATGTAATGATTTTGGCCATCGTCTGCACCGTGAGGACCGGGTATTTCCCAATGGATGTTTCGCCAGAGAGCATAACTGCGTCCGCGCCGTCGAGAACAGCGTTGGCGCAGTCGGAGGTTTCTGCTCGCGTTGGGCGAGCGTTCTCAATCATGGATTCCAGAACCTGGGTGGCCACGATAACCGGTTTCGCCCACCGCCGTGCCAAATCTATGGCATTTTTTTGGACGACAGGAACTTCTTCTAGTGGGAGTTCAACACCGAGGTCTCCGCGAGCCACCATGATGGCATCGAAGGCATCGATGATTTCTTGAAGGTTTGCAACCGCTTGCGGTTTCTCAAGTTTGGCAATAACCGGAATGCGGCGGCCTTCTTCTTCCATAATGGTGTGGACTGGTTCGATGTCCTCAGCGCTGCGCACAAAAGACAGCGCGATCATGTCCACCCCAAGTTTTAGTGCAAAGCGGAGGTCCTCTTCGTCCTTTTGCGTGAGTGCAGGAATACTCACAGCGACTCCGGGCAGATTAATGCCTTTATTATTCGAAACCTCGCCGCCGATGACTACATTCGTCACGACCTCGGTTTCGGTGACTTCGGTAGCTTGCAGGGCGATCTTGCCGTCGTCGATGAGCAGCTCATCTCCAACTTCTACGTCCTGGGGCAATCCTTTGAAGGTGGTGGAGCAAATATCCTGGGTCCCTTCGATATCACGCGTGGTGATGGTGAAGGTGTCCCCGTCCTCGAGCAGGTGCGGTCCATCAGCAAACCGGCCGAGTCGAATTTTTGGACCTTGCAGGTCGGCAAAAATGGCGACCGAGTGGTCTAAATCAGAGGCAGCTTTACGAACCGTGTTGTAGGTATTCGCATGTACCTCGTGGTCACCGTGGCTGAAGTTCATCCGGGCGACGTTAACCCCGGCTTTCAGCAGCTCACTTGTAGTTTTATATCCCTGAGTAGCAGGGCCAAATGTTGCGACGATTTTCGCGTGTCTCATGGTCCAAGTCTATGGCCGATGATGACGAAAGTTAATGATTGGGCATTGACGAGTCACATGACTTAGGTCATGTTGTGGGGTTTGACGTGTCCCCGTTATCGCTTGTGGCGACCTCATTGTTCAAAGTGGTGCTGCTATCGACTGGTGAATCTGCAGCGTCTTCTTCGCTCACGTAATCGCCCCGGTATATTTTGTCTGCTTCAGCCTGTTCCGCAGGGGTTTTGGGCCGGGTGACGATGGAGTACACCAGCAGAGTCACAGCGATGAGGAACATCAACACGGATGTCCAGGTGTTGGTGCGAGCTTCTATTCCGAGGACCGTCCACTCTTGCGCTTTGTCGAGGCGAATCGACTCGATTGGGATGCGACCCAGTGTGTACCAGACAATATATGACCACAGCATCATGCCGTTCCGCAGTTTGAAACGCCGGTCAATCAGCAAAAGGATAGCTACACCTAGGAGGTTCCAGATCGATTCGTAGAGAAACGTCGGGTGAAACAACGTGTCGGCCGGGACATCCGCTGGGAAATTGTAGTGGTCCGGTTCGACTTCGAGCCCCCATGGCAGGGTGGATGGCTCGCCGAAGAGTTCCTGGTTGAAGTAGTTACCCCACCGTCCCACGGCTTGGGCCAAAAGGATCCCAGGTGCGATCGTATCTGCCATGGCCGGCATCCGCAGACCGTAGCGGCGACAGGCGAACCACACACCAAGGGCACCGCCGCCGATAGCGCCCCAGATCGCGATGCCACCTTCCCAGATGGCAAAGATTTTGGACAGATCGCCGGTGCCATCGTAGTTGGGACCAAAGTACTGGTCGGGGACGGTGATCACGTGATACAGCCGGGCCCCGATAATGCCAAAGACGACTGCCCAGAGACCGACGTCGTACATCTGTTCGGATTTCCCACCGCGGGCTGCCCAACGCTTCCCGCCAAGCCAAAAAGCGAGGGTACCGCCGAGGATGATGCACAACGCATAGAGGTGGATCTTGACTGGGCCGATTTCGAAACCATCCAGCGGTGGTGGCGGTATCGATGCGATCAAGGTTGCGAACTGCATTGGGTGGGCCTGTCCTCGTGTCGTGCGCTAGTTCTTGGATGCTCCGGTGACAAGGTTCCGGGTGATTTCACCGACTGCTTGTGGGCCATTATCACGCAGTGCTGATACCAGAGCGGTACCAACGATAGCACCGTCGGCATAGCTGCCAATTTCAACGACGTGATGTGGTTCTGAGATCCCAAGACCAACGCATACGCGAGGGGCTCCAGCGTCGTGTGCGCGGCGAACAACGCGCTCAGCGGCATTCGATACCTCGCCGCGAGCTCCGGTGATTCCCATGACCGAGACCGCGTAGACGAAGCCTCGGCTGGAATCCACGGTGAGCTTCACGCGTTCATCAGGTGATGACGGTGCGGTCAGGAAAATCCGATCAAGCTCGTATTTGTCGGATGCTTCAAACCATTCGCCGGCTTCTTCTGGTACAAGGTCCGGAGTGACGAGGCCGGCGCCACCGGCTTCGGCGAAACGCCGGGAGAATTCGTCGACGCCCATGCGATCGACCAGATTCCAGTAGGTCATAATAACGACGGCGGCATCGGTTCGCGATGTGACCTCTTTGACGATGTGAAAGACATCGGCGACCCGGAAACCGTTCTGCAGTGCTTCAGCAGTTGCTTTTTGGATGACCTCGCCATCCATCACCGGGTCCGAATACGGCAGGCCGATTTCGATAATGTCAGCACCATTATTGCCAAGTTGAACCGCGGCCTCGATGGAATCATCGATCGTTGGATAGCCTGCTGGCAGGTAACCGATAAACGCGGTACGACCTTCGGCGCGTGCCTGTTCAATCTTCTCGGCGGTCAGTGAGCGAATAGATTCTGTCATCTCGTTATTCTCCGGCTTCCGCGTGATCCTCTGGGACCATCCCGAACCACGTGGCAGCGGTACTGACGTCCTTATCGCCGCGACCTGACAGGTTCACGATGATCACTTTTTGTTCGTCTTGTGGTGTGGTTTCGTCAACAACGCCGTCGGCAACCCACTTGGCAGCCAACCGGAGTGCACCGGCTAATGCATGTGAAGATTCGATGGCTGGCATGATGCCTTCCGACCGGGTCAGCAGTTTGAACGCGTCCATAGCTTCGGAATCGCTGACCGGCTGGTAGATTGCTCGGCCGGTATCGTGCAAAAATGCGTGCTGTGGGCCAACACCTGGGTAGTCGAGACCTGCCGATATCGAATGTGAGTCGATAGTCTGGCCGTCTTCGTCCTGCATGAGGTAGGTACGTGCACCGTGGAGCACTCCGACGCGTCCCAGCGCAATCGGTGCTGCGTGTTTTCCGGTCTCAACGCCAGCGCCGCCGGCTTCCATACCGTAGAGTTGGACGTTTTTATCGTCGAGGAAGCCGTGGAATAGCCCGATGGCATTCGATCCCCCGCCAACGCAAGCGATGACAGCATCTGGTAATTTACCAGTCTGTTCCAGGGATTGTTCGCGTGCTTCGTCACCGATGACCTGGTGGAAGTAACGCACCATTTCAGGAAATGGTGCTGGTCCAGTCACGGTGCCCAACAAATAGTGCGTGGTGTCGACGGAGGCAACCCAGTCTCGAAGGGCTTCGTTAATTGCGTCTTTAAGGGTTCGCGCACCAATTGTGACGGCTTTGACTTCGGCACCCAGCATTTCCATGCGTGCTACGTTGAGGGCTTGTCGCTTGGTGTCTGCTTCGCCCATGTACACGGTGCATTCCAAGCCGAACAGTGCTGCCGCAGTCGCGGTAGCAACACCGTGTTGGCCTGCACCGGTCTCGGCGATAAGGCGAGTTTTGCCCATCCGCTTGGCCAGGAGGGCTTGTCCGATCACGTTGTTGATCTTGTGTGAACCGGTATGGTTCAGATCCTCGCGCTTCAGGAAAATGCGCACGCCCGGATGATCCTGGGCGAAGCGTGGCGCTTCGGTCAACAGGGAGGGCCGGTTGATGTAGTTGGTGTTGAGGTCATTGAGCTCTGCAATAAACTCAGGGTCTTTGATAGCTTTTCGGAAGGTTTCTTCGACTTCTTGAAGCGCAGCCATCAACGACTCAGGCATCCATTGACCGCCGTAACGGCCAAAGTATGGTCCTTCCAACTGCTGGAAGTCCCCGTCGTGTTCGTATGAACCGGGTGCTGGTCTTTCCATTGGGATGCTCATATGGTTCTTTCCAAATACGACACCGCCCCGGCACATTTGTCCGGGGCAGCACAGTGTGTTGTTTATGATCTGCTGGCTTGACGGAAATCCGTGATCGCTTGGGTTGGTTCGCCGTGACGGACCAGTGCTTCTCCAACAAGGACGGCGTCTGCACCTTGTGCCGCGTACATTGCGACGTCACCGGCTTCTTTCACACCGGATTCGGCAATCCGTACGACACTATCTGGCAACTGATCGGCCAGGGTACCGTAATGCGAAGTATCAACTTCCAGTGTTTTCAGGTTGCGCACGTTGACGCCAACGATGGATGCTTCGACTGCGGCGGCTCGCTCGATTTCTTCAACGGTATGCGTTTCGACCAGAGCGTTCATACCAAGTTCATGGGTCAATGCAAGATAATCACGGAGCTGTGCATCATCGAGCGCAGCGACAATCAAGAGCACCAAGTCTGCGTCGTGGGCACGAGCTTCATAGATTTGATACTCGTCGACGGTGAAGTCCTTGCGCAGCAGTGGAATATCAACGCGTGCTCGCACGGCGTCAAAGTCCGCTAAGGAGCCGTTAAATCGTCGCTGTTCCGTCAACACGGAAATAGCGGACGCTCCCCCGGCGGCGTACTGTGCAGCAAGATCGGCTGGCGAACCGATGTTCGCAAGCGGCCCGGCCGAGGGTGAAGCACGTTTGACCTCTGCGATGATGCCAACGCCAGCGGGGTTTTCTCGACCACCGACGAGTGCGGCATGTGCGTCCCGGGCGGGTGAAACATCGGCAGCTAGCTGTTGCATGCGTGACAGCGGTGTTTTGGCTTTGCGGGCTTCCATATCTTCGACGACACCGGCAATAATGTCGTCGAGGACCGTTCCTGTAAGGGGGTTTGGTGTCATGAGCCCTTGTAGTCTCCGTTAGCACCCTTGCCAGTCAGACGCATAAAGAAGCCAACTGGCAAGCCAAGTACGGCAATTCCAATACCGATCCACATGATGACCCAGCCCGATGCAAGTGCGCTAATGCCAGCAATGACAAGTCCGACGAGCACCAGCATGACGAGGGCCCATGCGGCAGGTGAGTTGCCGTGGCTTGGAGATTCATCGTGAGTTGGGTCGTTTAGTATGCGACCGTACTCATCGACTTTCAATTCTTCAGTCATATTCGCCATTAGGGTGTTGCCTTTCTTTCCGCCAGATGGTTTTCCGGCAGCCTCAAGTTGCTAGCGATGATATGTGTCCCATTGTGCCAGTTTTTCTTGGTGGCAACTGTAGAACACGAACTACTACGAGATTTTAGGTGGGATCTTCGCCTCGGGACAATTCGTCCCAGGTGTCGATTTCATCGAGCTGGCCATCGTGGTCAACCGGTGTTGGCTCGCTTATGTCATATTTCTTGGTTTTGCCTAGTGACCAACGGGATCCATACGTGAGGGCAATGATGCCTCCCGCAAGGACAATAACAGCGCCCAGTACTGTCAACCAGGGCAGAAGTGATACCTCGATATCACCGGCAACATCAGTCGTCGCGGTGGTCCCGGTGCTTTCAGAAATTTTCTGTGCGGCGGCATTGAGTGGACTGAAAATAATATTGATGGTCGTAGTCCCAATAGCTAACGCTCCCAGGATGGCAACACCGCCAATAATCCAACGCCCAACATTCCGTGCAATGGACAGTGCGGCACCGGCGGCAATAGTTACCAATGACATTGCGGTGATCACGGGTGATGCTTCTTGCCCGGATAGCTCCACATTGGTGATGTGTGTTGCTTCAAATCCTGTAGCCGTCACCCAGGTTTGTGTTGAACCGATCAATGCCAGTGTGCCTCCAAGTAACAACACCAGCACGGTCATGCTGCGGTTGAGACCTTTGGAAGGCTGAGGTGTGTCAGTGGGTTGCGGAGTGGTCATCTAGTTCTGTTTTCCAGCCTTGATGTCTTGGAGTTGTTGTGCTGCCAGCACTGCGCGAATTGCAGCGGTAGCTTTGGTCAGCGTTTCATGGGCTTCAGTGGCTGGGACGGACTCAGCGACGATACCCGCGCCTGCCTGCAAATAGGCTACCTGGTCTTTGAGAACGGCGGTTCGAATAGTGATGGCCATATCCATGTTGCCGGCCAGATCGAAGTAGCCGACTGTGCCTCCGAAAGGTCCTCGAGCGTGTGGCTCCCATTCGTCTAAGAGTTCGAGTGCCCGATGTTTCGGCGAACCCGACAACGTTCCGGCCGGGAAGTTTGCACGCAACACATCCAGTGCTGTGGTGTTCGCACCAATGTCGCCCTCCACCGTGGAGACCAGGTGCAAGATATGTGAGAACTGTTGGACGACCATAAAGTCTGAAACTTCTACGGTACCGGGTGCACAGACTGCAGAAAGTTCAGTTTTTGCGAGGTCTACTAGCTGGATGTGTTCATCTCGCTCTTTCGGGTCGGCAAGCAGTTCGTCGCCAATAGAACGGATAGTACGTGACGGGTCCTTGGGCTTGGAACCACCGATGGGGTGGGTTAGAACGCGCTTATCTTTGACCGACACCAGGGTTTCAGGTGAGGCACCGACCAGATGGTAGGTACCTTCACGATCGGGATATTCAAACGTATACAGGAACATGTACGGACTGGGATTGATGGCCCGCAGTACGCGGTAGGTGTCGAATGCGGTTGCAGTGGTCGGCGTGGTGAAGCGTCGGGAGATGACCAGCTGCGAAACTTCTCCTTCTCGAATCGACTGCTGGGTTTTCCGCACCGCGTTGAGGAAATCTTTTTCATGCCAGGAGTGATCTATTTGCGAGGAGAAATCTTGGTCCAACCATCCGGCGGGAGCAAAGGAAACGGGATCGGCTACGGGTTCGGCAAGGCGTTGAACCATGCTTTCCAACCGTTCCACGGCGCGATCATAAGCGCCGTCAACACCCGTAGATTCACCGTCAAAGTTGATGGCGTTGGCGACCAGGGTGACTGTGCCATCCCAGGAGTCGTGAATGGCTAAGTCGGTAACCAGGTTCATGGCCATTGATGGAAGGTTGAGATCGTCCTGGGGTCCTTCGCCAAGTTCGACCCAGGCACGGACGGTGTCCCAGCCTAAGAAACCCACGAAACCAGAAACCAAGTGTGGCAGCGCATCTGAGATATCAGCCCGTCCATCGGTGGCCAAAAATTCCAACGACTCTTCGAGGACTTCCAACGGCTTGCCCGTGGAAGGAACGCCAGCCGGCACACGGCCCTGCCAGACTGCCTGACCATCCTGTTCGGTCAAAGTGGCAGCGCTTCCTGCGCCGATAAAAGAATACCGCGACCACTTGCCATCTTGTCCGGCTGATTCAAGCAGGAAGGTGCCGGGAGCGTCGTTCGCTAGTCGTCGGTAGATTCCAACCGGTGTCAGACCGTCGGGCAGTAAAGTGGTGGTTACCGGGATGATCTTGTGGTCAGCTTTGGCAAGTTCCTGGAAAGCTTCGCGGGTGGGAAACACTGGGCCAATATCACGCATCATATTCTTTCATATGGTTAAAAGTCGATTCGGTGCCGGTTACGTTCAGAGACCGACCGGTAAAGCATGTGGGAGTACCTGTGTGGCAGGCCGGACCGTGTTGGTTGACGTGTACCAGTACGGTGTCATTATCGCAGTCTAGGGCGACTGACACTACGTGTTGCGTGTGGCCGGAGGTATCGCCTTTACGCCAGTACTCTGCGCGGGAACGGGACCAGTACCAAGCCCTCCCGGTAGTCAGCGTCTTATGCAGCGCTTGATCGTTCATCCAACCCAGCATAAGCACTTCATGGCTTTGAGCGTCTTGGACGATCGCGGGAATTAATCCGTCGGAATTTCGTTTCAGTTGCGCGGCGATCTTCGGGTCAAGATCGGATTCGGGCAGAGAAACTTCAGAATTGTTCATGATGGATCTAGTGTAGGACGGCTTGTCTGCTGTTGCCACTGATCAACACGTGATAATTTCACATATGTGACAAACATTTCTGCGGGGACCCATTCTCAAGACGGCGACGACTTTGTTGCCGCGTCTCGTGCTGCCTTTGTGGCAGCATTGTATGCGGCCGGTCCAAATGAGCCTACGCTTGTAGAGCAATGGCAGACGCAGCACCTTGCAGCTTCGGTGTATCTTCGCGAAAACCCGCACCAAGTCACAGCCCGTGCGTCGGGTACCTCAGCCGCTGCAATGAATACCGCGGTCGATCAACTGGCAGAAGAGTCATCGTCACGCAAAGCGTTCTATAACCTTGTTCGCAAAATCGGTGATGGCGCTGAGTCGGCCCCAGTGGGGCAACGCCCCTCGTTGTTCAAACGTGTTCGGAATTCGATGCTGCAACGTCGTCAAGAGACAGATAGCTTGCTGCTGGAATTCTTCGTTCACACGGAGGACATTCGCCGCGCCCAGAGTCGCTGGGCCCCGCGAAAACTGTCGGATACCTATGCCACTGCGCTCTTCGAACAATTACGTGAACAGGCCAGCAAATATTACGGCAGTGCAAAAACCGGCTATGTACTGGTACGCACCAATGGCGAACGAATTATTGCCAAACGCGGTACGACCTTAACCTACGTAACAGGTCCGGCCGGAGAGCTCGTCCTGCATGCTCTCGGCCGTCCTGATCACGCGCTGGTATTAATCGATCGCCCGTAAGGCAATGTAGTCTTTACCGGCGTACCGTAAATCCGGCCGCTTCGATGGCATCCTTGACTTGGCTGATCATATCGTCCGGACCGTAGTGGAAGAGTGACGCGGCCAAGACAGCCTGCGCTCCGGCCTCAATAGCCGGTGGGAAGTGTGCTGGTTCTCCGGCACCGCCAGAGGCAATGAGTGGCACCGATACGGCAGCCCGCACAGCTTTGATCATGTCTAAGTCAAAACCATCGCGGGTTCCGTCAGCGTCGATGGAGTTGATCAGAATTTCGCCAACGCCGCGCTCCTCGACCTCTTTGACCCAAGCAATGGCATCCATGCCGGTGCCTTCTTTGCCGCCTTTGATCATGACTTCATAACCTGATGGCATAGCCGTATTCGCTTGCGCATCAAGGGATAGCACGAGCACCTGGGCTCCCCATGTGCTGGAAATCTCGTTGAGGAGATCGGGGTTGGAGACCGCAGCCGAGCTAATCGAAACTTTATCGGCACCGTTCCGGAGCAGCTGATCTACGTGTTCGACACTGCGAATCCCACCGCCAACGGTGAGTGGGATGAAGACTTCTTTGGCAGTGCTGTTGACGAGTTCGTAAGTCGTGTCACGCTGTTCGGTAGTCGCAGTGACGTCCAGGAAAGTGATCTCATCGGCACCGGCGCTATTGTAACGGTGGGCGAGTTCAGCAGGATCTCCGGCGTCTCGAAGATTTTCGAAGTTCACTCCTTTGACGACTCGGCCGTTATTGACATCCAGGCATGGGATGACGCGAATTACAGTGCTCATGATCTTCCTCGCGGTTGTGGGATTTAAAGTCGGATAGCGTGAATCGCTGAGGCCAAAATAGCTTTGGCGCCCATTTCATAGAGTTCATCCATGATGCGGTTCATGTCCTTTTTCTTTGCCATGGAGCGGACCGCGACCCAATTTTCATCGGCCAGTGATGCGATCGTAGGTGATTCCAGTCCCGGGGTGACCTTCAATGCGGCGTCCATGTGTTCTTTGGGAACGTCGTAATCCACCATGACGTATTCCCTGGCGACCAGCACACCGCGGAGGCGTTGGATCAGCTTGTCCAGGGCTGCTGGATGTTGTCCTGTTTGGCCGATCAGAATGGCTTCAGAATGCAGGATCGGTTCGCCAAGAATTTCCATGCCGGCGGCCTTCAGCGTCGAACCAGTTTCGACAACATCCGCTATGGCATCGGCCACACCGAGCGAGACGGAGGATTCGACTGCACCATCTAGGTGAACAATACGCTCCGGTTGGATGTCAGAGGATTTCATGAAGTCGGAGAGCAGGCCGTCGTAAGAGGTTGCGATCCGCTTGCCAGCAAGTTCTGCAACAGAGGTGAAGGTACCGGCTGGAGCCGCAAACCGGAAGGTGGAACGGGCAAAGCCCAGTCCCATAACTTCCTCGGCAGCATTTCCGACTTGTGCGTCAAGGAAAAGGTCTCGGCCGGTGAGTCCGGCATCGAGTGTTCCCTTGGCAACATAGATCGCGATATCGCGTGGTCGCAGGTAGAAAAACTCGACACTGTTCTCAGGGTCTACGAGCACCAGCTCTTTGGAATCACGACGTTGCCGGTAGCCAGCTTCACTCAGCGTTTCACGAGCTGCATCGGACAAGGAGCCCTTGTTGGGCACAGCAATGCGCAACATTTTGCGTTTGATTCTCCTAGTTAGAGGTATTTGTAGACATCTTCCAGCGAGATACCCTTGGCAAGCATCATGACTTGGAGGTGATAGAGCAGCTGGGAGATCTCCTCGGCTGCTTCATCCTTGGTTTCGTAGCGTGCGGCCATCCACACTTCTGCGGCTTCTTCGACAACTTTCTTGCCGATGGCATGCACTCCGGCATCCAGTTGTTGTACGGTCCCGGAGCCTTCTGGGCGGGTGTGCGCTTTTTCAGCTAATTCAGCAAAGAGTTCTTCGAAGGTTTTCACAGTACCAGCGTAGTTGTTCAAAACTCGGTTCGTGTACAACGATGCACTTCATGACACGATCTTTTATTTAGCGATGTGAATCAGTGGTTGGGTCTTGCAGCGTGGGGTCCAGCATGAGCGTTTCAACGGCGGGTTTTTCCTTTGCCCGGGCGCGTGCCCACACAAAGAATCCGATGAGCGTGAAGATGCCATAAAACACGTACATAAAAGCAGAAGCGTAATAACCCGCCGAGAACAAGAGCGGTACGCCCACGATATCGACGACCACCCAGATGAGCCAGAACTCTACCCACCCCTTGGCCATGCCGTAGGTCGCCAACAGTGAGCCGACAAACGTCCAGGCATCTGCCCAGACCGGTTCGAAGGAACCGAGTATTCGGAACAGTGGGGTCAGGGCCAACGTGCCACCGAGCAATATGACGATTAAACCGGTGCGCACCGGCCAGGACGTCCACGTCGGAACGATCGCTGTTGCTTCACCGCTCGAGGACCGCTCCATCTGAGATTTTCGCCACTGCACCCAACCGTAAACGGACACGACGATGAACATAATCTGTCGGCCAGCCTGTCCCAATAGGCTTGGCACATCGGCCCCGCCGAAGAGACTGCCCAAAAAGACGGTGAGTAGGGTGACGTTTCCGATAATGCCGATGGGCCATGCCCAGACCTTGCGCTGCATGCCACCCAGAGCTGAAGCCAGGCCGAAGATATTGCCGAAAACTTCCCGCATCAGCAGCCCGCCGCCCGCAATTGGTATGGTCCAATTGAACAGGTCAATGAGCCACTGCATGGTGATGAGTCCCCTTTTAGCGTTGTGCGTTGCGTGCTAGAGCTCGCAGATCGTCGATGGCTTTGCTCGGATCATCGGCGGAATAGACGGCCGAACCCGCGACAAAAACATCCGCTCCGGCTTCTGCGGCTCGTTCAATAGTATCCGGCGCCACTCCCCCGTCAACCTGCAGCGCGATAGGCACTCCGGAATCTTCAATGGCTTGGCGTGCCCGTCGGATTTTCGGTAGCACAACGTCCAGGAACGATTGCCCTCCGAAACCTGGTTCGACCGTCATCAACAACAGCATGTCCAGCTCGGTCAACATATCCATGTATGGCTCAATTGGCGTGGCCGGCTTCAGCGCCATGGAGGCTTTGGAACCACGCGCCCGTAATTCACGGGCGAGTCGAATCGGAGCACCAGACGCTTCAACGTGAAAGGTGACAGATTCAGCACCCAGGTCTGCATAGTCGGGCGCCCACCGGTCGGCATCTTCGATCATCAGGTGGATGTCTAATGGTTTGTGCGTGGCTGCACGGATCGCTTTGACTACTGGCAGACCCATGGTCAAGTTCGGCACAAAGTGATTGTCCATGACGTCCACGTGAATGGCATCTGAATTTTCGATTCGGCCAATTTCGTCGGCGAGGTGAGCGAAGTCTGCGGACAGGATGGAGGGATGAATTTGCATCAGAATCAGGTTCCTTCGATACGTTGACGGCGTAACGGTTAGTGGGTCAGCAGGGCGAAAAACATGGCGTCGGTTTTGTGTAGGTCGGGCCAGAGCTGCGTCATATTTGAGTCCGCTTCACCCGAGATGATCGTGTCACGCGCTAGGGCCGACTCGCCCTCGTTTTCCAGTGCGGCCTGTTGCATCGCTGATGCAGAATCAAGTAACTGAACGGTGGCGTGGCGCTTGATTACGTCGGTGACCTGTAAGGCTGTTTCCGCAATATGTGGCGAACAGGTCACATAGGCAAGCAAACCACCTGGCTTCAACATCTTCACCGCAGCATCTAAGAGTTGGGCCTGCAGTTTTGTCAGTGTGGCAAGGTCTTGCGGCGTGCGACGCCAGCGCGACTCTGGACGACGACGCAGGGCACCGAGACCGGTACACGGGGCATCCAGCAGGATGCGGTCGAATCGTTGTGTATTGTCAGGATCATTGCCCATGTGCACACCATCTGCAACCGATGTCGTCCAAACATTCTCATCCACAACACGAAGTGCTTGTTCTACAAGTTTGGTGCGGTGATCGGAGACATCGTTGGCTCGGATCGTGGCACCGCGAGTGGCTGCAAGCGAGGCCAAAATAGCGGCTTTACCGCCGGGACCGGCGGACATGTCGAGCCATGTTTCATCGGGCTGCACACTGCGAGCCCCTACCAGCGCTCTGGCGGTCAGCTGGGAACCGATATCTTGGACACGGATAGTGCCCTCGGCTACGCCGGGGATTCGGCCGGCATCGCCACCGGCAAACACGGCGGCGCCTGGTGCCAGCGTCGATGCCGTAGCACCATACTCCAGGACGGGTTCAAGCTCACCTATACCGGGGAGCGCGATGAGGTTGAGCTCGGGTGCAATATTATTTGCTGCTAGCACCTGCGGAAAGTCTTCTGGATTGCGTCCGTGATAGGCCAAAGATTGTTTGATCGCGCGCAGGATCCAGGTTGGGTGTGCATACCGGACCGACAAATCGTTGTCGGTGTCTCCCGGTGCCAGCGCATCGAGCCATTCGTCCAAGCTCTGCTGACTGACCTTGCGCAATACCGCATTGACCAGCCCCGATGGCCCAGCTCCGATTTGTGACCGCACGAGGGCAACGGTGGTGTCTAGGGCGGCATGAGCAGGTACTCGCATGTTGAGCAGTTGATGGGTACCAAGACGCAGGGCGTCCAAGACCGGCTTATCCAGTTTGCCGATGGGACGATCAACGCACTCTGCCAGGATCGCATCGTAGGTGCCTGTGTTCCGGAGCGTCCCGTAGGTCAATTCCGTGGTGAAGGCCGCGTCCTGGCGGTCAAGTTTATTTCTCCGGATACGGGCGGGGAGCACGAGGTTGGCATAAGCATCCTCGTTGGTCACCGCTTGCAGAATTTGGAACGCTGTGAGCCGTGCAGGATCAGCGCTTCTCGCACGCTGTGCCGGCGCTTTTTCTGAATACTGCCGTTTTTGTCCTTGCTGTCCACGATTGCGTTGGCGGCCTTTGGTGTCGCGCCGATTTTGTGAAGTGTCGTCTGCCAAAATTCTTATCCTTCGTCCACATCAAACTCGGTGGGATGCGTTGCAGAGGTGTGGAGTCCAATGGATGGATCAACTCCGTGTGCCCAGTCGCTTGCCACCAGCATTTTTTTACCTGAGGGTTGCACTCTGGTGAGCTCGATAGCCCCATCTTGGCACACCAGCAGCACACGGTGCGGTTCGATGATGAACTCCCCCGGCGCTTTTCCTTGATCTGGTGGGTCACTGACCGGTGCTGCGCCACCAATTTTGAATCGTTGGGCTTTAGTACCGTCGCCATCCAGGGTCGCCCAGGCACCCGGTGCAGGCGAAGCGCCATTAATTAGCCCCAGAACTGCATCGGCAGGCTGGTACGCATCGATTTGGACATCGCGGCTGGTGATTTTGGGCGCCCAGCTTGCTTCCCCTTGTTGTGGGGTGGCTTCAGCGGACCCGGCAGCGATATCAAACAGTGTCTCCGACAGTAGCCTCCCGCCAGAGACCGCGAGATCGGCGAGCACCTCTCCAGAGGTTTCTTCTGGTGCCAGAGCCCGCGACAGTGTGGCGAATACCGGGCCGGTATCAAGTCCGGCTTCCAACTGGAAGACGGCGGCCCCGGTGGCAGGTTCTTGATTGATGATTGCCCACTGCACCGGCGCGGCGCCACGATAAGCCGGTAGCAGTGAAAAGTGTAGATTGACCCACCCTTTGGGCAGCATATCCAGCATCGTTTGGGGCAAGAGACCTCCGTAGGCCACTACCGCGCCGAGGTCAGCTTGCAGTTCTTGGATTTCGGCGATTGCTGCTTGACCACTTTCGCCGGCAAAACTGTCGGCTTTGATGACCGGCAGTTCTAATTCTGTGGCACGTTCGGCAACAGGTGATGGTGTCAAAACACGTTTACGTCCGATTTTGGCATCAGTTCGTGTGAGCACACCTACAACGTGGTGTCCTGCGTTGATCAAAGCATTCAGTGATGCAACGGCGGGCTCTGGTGTTCCGGCAAAAAGAATTCTCATACTTCTCCTGACGAAGCGACGGTCCCAAATGCAGAACCTGCTCCAAATGTCGAGCTCGTCTCTGCGGCACGTTCAGCGTTGATACGCTTTGTGGTTTCGGCAAAGTCGGCAGAGGCCATCGCTCGACGTGCTTGTCGGAACTGTTCGTCCGCCAAGCGATCTACAAATAAGTAGCCATCTAAGTGGTCAACCTCGTGCTGGAGCATACGAGCAAAGAGTCCCTCTCCTTCGTATTCGACTTCGTCACCATTGACGTCAACCCCCGTAACTTTGGCATGTAGAGCGCGAGACGGGGTGAAATATAGCTCAGGCACTGATAGACAACCTTCTCTGGTGTCTTGGACGGCATCACCCCAGGTTTCGATGGCGGGGTTGATGACGTGACCACGGCGTTCGTCGAGATTAAACACAAATATTGCTTGCCCGATGCCCACCTGGGGGCCAGCCAAACCGACACCGGACACGGCGTCCATAGTTTCGTGCATCGAATCGATGAGCCGCTGGAGTCCAATCAAACCAAAGCGGGCTTTTGCAACCTGGGACGTCTTACTGCGCAGGACTGGGTCCGGCAACGTACGAATAGTTAAAACACTCACGGAGTAAGACTACCCAAATATATGTCGGTTCACCGGCGGTGTGTGACGCGCGGGGAAGGATTATTGCGGCAGGCCAACCGGCGGCCCAATTGGCTGTAACGGCGTAGCAGCTGTATCGACAGCCTGCTGATATTCCCAGACTTGGCGCAGAGCCCAGAACTTTTGCCAGTGCTGCGGCAACGACTGCGGATTGGCCTGATACGCAACGACTTCGGTCTCACCTACCGCGACCCCGAGCAACATGACATCTTGTCCATAAGCCCACTCTTCCCACGTACCCGCTTCGGCATCCACAAGCGACTCCTCTGCCTTGTATCCGGCGGCCAATTGCATGACGACGTTGGGACTGAGACTTTTCACACGGCCTGAGCGATCAGTTCCGCGGGTTTTGTAATCGATAAGACAAACCCGACCACCGATTTCAGCCACTAGATCGAGCGTGCCGGCATAGCCGACTGTGTGATTCCACACAGTAATTTCTGCAGCGAGAGGTTTGACTTGAAAATTTTCCCACCACTCGTCAAAGCGATCCGCAAATCCAGACTCGTTATGTTCTGCCAGAACTTCCCGAGTGTCAGCCAGACTGTGCGGCTTTCCTAACGCTCGCAGTGCAACCTGTTCTGCATAGTTGTGCACGCGGTCTCCCCGGGCTGCCGCGTCATCACGATATCGTACCGCTGCATCATTGGACTGACGCGCAAGTGTTTTGAGTTTGGCAGGTGACCCAACCGATTCAGTCAACCGCGTGTCAGTTATCAACTGGGTTGTTGCCATGTGGCTTGCCCACCCACTGAGATCCATGTGCTGCTGGCCGATCACGGTGGTGATTGACGGAACTTCGGGCAGACCAGACAGGGATCTGGAGTACATTCTGCCGGCGTTGGTTTGGTGTGCAAGCTGTGGTTGTGTCATGCCTCCATTATCGGCCATGACACGGACAGGCTAAGCGTTTCTGTCATGAATAAAACACACCGGAGAGTCTGATTTGCGCTTTTGAATTTTGATTGGGTATAGTTTCAATCTGTTGGACGCACAGTAAACAACAAATACGTTAGTTCACAAGCGTTCTGCGGATGTAGCTCAGCTGGCTAGAGCACCACCTTGCCAAGGTGGGGGTCGCGGGTTCGAATCCCGTCATCCGCTCGCAACACCCTCAGGGTGGGGTGGCCGAGTGGTGAGGCAGCGGCCTGCAAAGCCGCGTACGCGGGTTCGATTCCCGTCCCCACCTCGATCGGATTTCCGAGGTAGCAGCAAAGCTGGTACCGTAGGAATCTGCAAGTCTTGAGTTTCAGATAATGGAACACAAGCGCGATTGGCGCAGTTGGTTAGCGCGCTTCCCCGACACGGAAGAGGTCACTGGTTCGAGTCCAGTATCGCGCACAGAATTACGAAGGTAATTCACGCGGATGTAGCTCAGCTGGCTAGAGCACCACCTTGCCAAGGTGGGGGTCGCGGGTTCGAATCCCGTCATCCGCTCTGTTGTTGCTAAGAGGCGTCGGTGATTTTCACCGGCGCCTCTTCTGCGTTTATGAACACGTACCCGCCCAGCCTGCACACGCGGTCGCTTTCCAGCCCGGCGGGCAGATCAGGGGGCACTGAGTATCTCAGGGCACGAGCTTGCCCTGAGGTTTTAGAGGGCTTTCTCCCCCAGTTGTCCTTCGCGGGCCAGGGCAGTCATACGTGAGACCGTGCGGAAGTACTTCTTCATATATCCACCGGCCATCATATCCTCGGTGAACAACTGTTCAAATGGCACACCAGAAGCGATGACCGGAACATCTTTGTCGTAGAGTCGGTCGGCCAACACAACAAACCGTAAAGCCATGGCTTGCTCCGTAATGGTCGTGACATTACTCAGCACCAACACATCAACATCGCGCACTAATTCACGGTACCGCGAGGGATGCACCCGTGACAGATTTTTAGTTAATGCCCCCCATTCATCAACGGCATAGACCTGTTCCTCGGGGAAGTTTGCTTTCGCAGTTTCCAGTTCGGCACCTACGTTAGCCGGCTCGGGTGCCGCCTCGAGACCACGATGACGGTAGTCTTCGCCATCGATCCGAATCGTTTCAAACTGATCTGCCAGTACTTGGATCTCACGTTTGAAATCTTGGGCTGCGAAACGCCCCTCCCCCAGGGAACCGGGCAATGTATTTGAGGTAGCAGCCAGCTTCACACCTGCATCAGAGAGCTCTCGCATCAAACGGGACATCAAAACGGTGTCGCCCGGGTCATCCAACTCAAACTCGTCGATGCACACCAATGAGTATTCCTTGAGGACTTCCATGGTGGTCGTAAAGCTCAGCGCCCCTACGAGATTGGTATACTCCACGAACGTTCCGAAAGCTTTCTTCCCTGGAGCCGCATGCCACAGGGAAGCCAGCAGGTGTGTTTTTCCGACGCCGAAGCCACCATCTAAATACACGCCGTTCGGCAGTTTGGAATCGCTCTTCTTTGCTTTACGAGAAAACAGCGAAAAGAGACCGCCATGAGATTTGCGAGTCCCGATTGTTGCTGCAAACTCACGAAGTTTATCAACAGCTCCAGCCTGTGATGGGTGTGCTGGATCTGGGATATACGTGTCAAAGGAGACCTCGCCAAAACGATATGACGGATGGAACCCTGCCAGGAGTTCTTCCGGAGAAACCTTTGGGTTTCGTTCCGATAGAGCTACAATCTCGGTCACGTTGTATCCAATCTCTTTTGACGCTTCGCGCAGTGCACACTCACCCGGTGGGGTGGTCAACCCTTACATACTAGAGCGCATGCATATAGCCAGAGCACTGTTACTTTGTCAATGGCACAAACAAGTAGTTGTGTGACGTCACTCGTAGCAAATAACACACGTCCTTGTATGCTTAATAGTCAAACGTGCCACATTTTGACGGCCAATCACGATTGAAAGGGAATCCCCTTATGAGTACACAAGTGCCCGTGGAAACCTCAGACTACGCTCACCCAGAAAAACTCGTCTCAACCGAGTGGGTCCAAGAGCATAAAAGCAATCCGAATGTTGTTGTCCTTGAGTCCAATGAAGATACCCTGCTGTATTCGACCGGACATATCCCAGGTGCTGTAAAAATCGACTGGCATACTGAACTCAACGATCCGGTATCCCGCGATTTTATTGATCCAGAAGGCTTTGCCAAGATGGCGGCGTCCAAAGGGATTAGTCGCGACACCACAGTCATCTTCTACGGGGACAAGTCGAACTGGTGGGCAGCATATGCTCTCTGGGTTTTCACATTGTATGGCCATCAAGACGTTCGCTTGATGAATGGTGGTCGTGATAAATGGATCGCTGAAGGTCGTGAAATTACCCGCGAGATTCCAACGGTTACCGAAGCCGACTACCCCGTCGTGCAACGTGATGATCAAACAGAGCGTGCCAATAAGGCTCAAGTCCTCGAGAACATTGGCCAACTGCCACTAATTGATGTTCGTTCAGCTGCAGAATACACCGGTGAAACAACACATATGGCAGGCTACCCACAAGAAGGCACCCTGCGCGGTGGACACATCCCCACCGCTGAATCGGTGCCCTGGGCTACAGCTGCCAACGAAGATGGCACCTTCAAATCTCGTGAAGAACTGACCAAGCTCTACACCGAGGACGCTGGTTTGGGTACATCTGATCAGGTCATTGCCTACTGCCGTATTGGTGAGCGTTCCGCGCACACTTGGTTCGTCCTGAAGCATCTCCTCGGATACGAATCGGTACGAAACTACGATGGTTCGTGGACCGAATGGGGCAACAGCGTAGGTGTACCAATTGTCGTCGGGGCTGAGCCCGGCCAAGCACCAAAATAAAAATTTTTCGCACGGTTCAAGCCGGTGTCGGGTGTACCCGACACCGGCTTGGTGTATTAACGGTCGAGCGCGTTAGAATAGACCTCGGATCAAAACTTAGAAAGGATCCCATTGGCTGTCCAAACACCACAGGTTCTGCTAGAAATCATGAATGATTTCCAAGAGATGCATGAGCCAGAACGTCTCGAACTGCTGTTAGAGTTTTCTGATAACCTGCCGGAACCGCCAGAGCGCTACGCCGGTCATGAAGTGGAAATGGAACAGGTTGTAGAATGTCAGACGCCGCTGTTTCTCGCTTTGGAGTACACCGATGAGCAAGATCCCGAAGTGACCATCATTGTTTCTGCACCACCGGAAGCACCAACCACACGAGGTTTTGCTGGCGTCCTCCTTGAGGGACTTTCCGGACACCGTGCGTCCACCATCCTTTCGGTCCCGGATGACATCCCGAACCAATTGGGGCTGACGAACGCTTTAACCCCGCTTCGTTTGCGAGGCATGGCAGCTTTGTTGGGACGAATCAAACGCAATATCACCGAACACCTGAACGCATGACAACGCCATCGGCCGCAACACCCGCTCTGCGTACAGTCCTTGAGGCAGACCTCTGGCATCGAGTCTATGAATATGAGCATGACGACGACGGAGTGCGCGGCTTCGGTGCCGAAGCCGCGGATAAATTGGGTGTTGATCCCAAACGCATTCTCAAGACCTTGGTGGTAAGAACCTCTGATGGCCAATTGGCAAACGCTGTTCTGGCCGTTGCTGACATGTTGAACCTCAAACGTGTCGCCAAAGCGTTGAAGGTCAAAAGCGTGAAAATGGCTGAGCCAGCCCAGGTGCAACAGAAGACCGGTTATGTACTGGGCGGTGTCTCACCGTTGGGCCAAAAAACACCGCTGCCCATGGTGGTAGACAGTGCAGTATCGCAATTCGACACGGTCATCGTTTCAGGTGGGCAACGCGGCATGTCACTAGAGCTGAAGACGAAAGATTTTCTCGACCTGGCAAACGCTTCAGTCGTGACGATTCGCCGCTAATTTTAGCCGCCGAGCCCCGTTGCCTGGCCACGGGTTGCGGTCAGTGACTCAGCGATCGCGTTTTCAACGGCCTGCAAAGCTTCGGCCATATTGGGTTCTAACTCTTCTGCAGCACGCTGGAATTCTCCAAGACGGTCCTTGACTGTCTTATGGCGGATGCCCGGAAACACTCTGCTGAGTATATTCGTCGAATGCAGTAGATGAAGCAGCGGCCAGCTCGTTGCATCCAGTGAGGTATCGCGACCCATCAATGTGCCTCTGATACGCACGTAAATGTCCATGCTGTCATAAGCATCATCAAGGATATATCGTGTCCGAGGCCAGATTCCCAGCAACCGCTTTTCCTTAACCACCAGCTGACGGTTTCGCTCTAGGATTTTAGTAATCGCATCCATCAGCGGCGGTCGGGACAGTCTGTTGACCCACTGCTCTGCATCCTGTGGCTCCGGAGAATCACGAATAATCTGCAACACGGAGTCCAATGGCGCTTCTAATTTCACGCTCTTCGATTCATCAACCGTCACAAGGTCCTGTGTGACGTGAATACTGCCCCGTCGAGCCAAATCAGTGAGCACTGCGCCAGCTAGTCCAACTCGGATGGTGTGCTGTTGGGTAAGCAATCTTCCGGCATGATCTATACACGTCAGTAGATAATATTCGGCAAGGTTGAGGGCTCGCATATTTGCTTCTTCGGGAGTCAGCGTCATGGGTCTATTGTCATGGCATTTGCCACGGTTGTGGGGAACTCTTGGAGAAACCGCAGGTGTGTCTGAGCTAACGTTGCTCCGCTTCACCAGTTTGGTGGGCCAGAAATCTCGCTGTTGCAGATTGCCATGCCTCTGCAATTAATGTGCGCATTGACCCGATTGTGCCGGTGACATTCTTGGTTTGGGCAATGATCGGCAGGAAATTACCGTCGCCGCCCCAGCGCGGCACAATATGCTGATGCAAATGCGCCGCGATGCCCGCTCCCCCAACTTTGCCTTGATTCATACCAAGGTTAAATCCGGCCGCGTGGGAGACCTCACGGAGCACTTCCATACCTATTTGGGACAGTTGGGCGAACTCTGCGGTTTCTTCAACGGTCAGATCGGTGTAATCAGGGACATGTCGATACGGGCACACTAAGAGATGTCCTGGATTATAAGGGTAAAGATTCATGACGACGTAGCAGGTCTTGCCCCTGGCTACGATCAGCGATGTTTCGTCATCCCGCTGGGGTGCAGCACAGAACGGGCAGGACGCCTCATCGGTGACCTGACTTTGTCCTTTGGACACGTAGGCCATGCGATGTGGCGTCCATAACCGTTCAAAGGCATCTGGCGCACCCGCTAATGCAAAATCGTCGGTGACGGCTGCATCGTCATCTGCACTGCGGTTTGCCATGATGGTTTACACCTGCTGACGTTCTTCTACTGCGGTTACAATCCGGTCGATGGCTTCATCAACCGGGATCCCGTTATCTTGAGATCCGTCGCGGTATCGGAAGGACACGGCATTGGCTTCGGCGTCCTCGCCTCCGGCAATGAGCACGAACGGCACCTTTTGTTTGGATGCGGTACGTATCTTCTTCGGGAACCGGTCGGTTGAGTTATCAACGTGGGCCCGGATGCCGCGCGCTTTCAGTTTGTCAACGACGTCGTACATGTAGTCATTGAACGCATCGGCTACCGGTACGGCAATGACTTGCTCTGGTGCTAACCAGGCTGGGAAGGCTCCGGCATAGTGTTCGGTGAGCACAGCCATGAATCGTTCAATGGAACCGAATAGTGCACGGTGGATCATGACCGGACGCTGTCGGCTACCGTCTGCGGCCTGGTATTGCAGGTCGAAGCGTTCTGGCAGGTTAAAGTCCAACTGGATCGTGGACATCTGCCAGGTACGGCCCAGTGCATCGCGTGCTTGAACCGAAATCTTCGGACCGTAGAATGCGGCACCACCAGCATCATCAACGAGTTCAAGTCCTGAAGCGGCGCCGACCTCTGCCAAGACCTGGGTGGCGTTCTCCCAGACCTCGTCACTCCCTACATATTTTTCTGGGTCCTTGGTCGATAGCTCCAAGTAGAAGTCGTCTAGACCATAGTCTTTGAGGAGATCCAGCACGAAGTTGAGCGTAGTGGTCAGCTCATCTTTCATCTGATCTTCGGTGCAGTAAATGTGCGCGTCATCCTGGGTCATGCCGCGAACACGGGTCAGTCCGTGGACCACACCGGATTTCTCATACCGGTAAACCGACCCAAATTCGAACATCCGTAGAGGCAGTTCGCGATAGGAACGCCCACGTGATGCAAAAATCAGATTGTGCATCGGACAGTTCATGGGTTTCAGATAGTAATCGACACCTGCTCGAGTAACCTCACCGGTTTCTTCGTCACGAACCTCATCAACGTGCATCGGTGGGAACATGGTGTCGGCGTACCACTCGAGGTGACCTGAGGTTTCGTATAGGTTTTGTTTGGTGATATGCGGGGTGTAGACGAATTCGTAGCCAGCTTCTTCGTGGCGCTGACGCGAGTAGTCTTCCATTTCCTTGCGCAGGATTCCGCCTTTGGGGTGGAATACTGGTAGACCGGAACCCAGTTCATCAGGGAACGAGAACAAATCGAGTTCTGCACCAAGTTTGCGGTGATCGCGTCGTTCAGCTTCTGCAATACGTTCTTGGTAGGCAACGAGGTCTTCCTTCGATGCCCAGGCGGTGCCGTAAATACGTTGCAACTGTGGGTTGGATTCAGAACCCAACCAGTAGGCGCCGGCAGCACGTGTCAGAGCAAAGCCATTAGCAATAAGCTTGGTGGACGGAATATGCGGACCGCGGCAGAGGTCTTTCCAGACGACTTCGCCTTTGCGATCCAAGTTGTCATAGATGGTGATTTCGCCAGCGCCAATTTCGACAGCAGCACCATCAGCGTCAGCTTCGTCGTCGTGTTGACGATCCATCAGTTGCAATTTATAGGGCTCATCAGCCAACTCTTCACGGGCCTGGCGTTCTTCAACAGCACGTCGGTCGAAGGTCTGGTTAGCCTTGACGATGCGCATCATGCGCTTTTGGATCTGCTTGAGATCATCCGGGGTGAATGGTTCATCCACGTCAAAGTCGTAGTAGAAGCCGTCTTGAACGTAGGGGCCAATACCGAGTTTCGCTTCCGGATACATTTCCTGAACGGCCTGGGCCAGAACGTGAGCTGTGGAGTGTCGCAGAACTTCTAGCCCTGCTTGATCCGTGATGTCTACGCGCTCAACGGTTGCGCCTTCGGGGATGACACGAAAGAGATCTTGTAGATTGCCATCTACCGTCATCACTACCGTAGTTTTTTCGTCACCGAACAGGTCGTTTCCTGTTGTGCCTTCGGCAACCTGAGTTACCTCTTGGTCTACGGTAATGGTCATTTCTTTAGGTTCGGCCACGTGCCATTTCCTCCTTGGGTTAAGCTCTGTACTCGATGGCATACTGGACCACCGATAAGCCATCCGCCATTGTATCTGCTTGGCCCACGGTTTGCAGATTCGTTGTTCTGTCCGCGCAGCCACCGAACAGCAGTCCGGCTGCGACATCGGTTGGGAGAAACTTTTGTGCCAAGGCGGGATCGCATCAGTTGAGGGCTACTCTTCGTCGTCCAGCTGAATGTCAATTATAATTCGCACTGGGTCTTCAAGAAGAGTGACGGCATATGGGCGCTGCTCGTCGAGTCCAATAATGTAGTTGCTGGTGGCTTCCCAGGGCGCAAAACTGACCACGGTTCCAGTTGCTTCTGTTTCCAAGTCTGTGATCTGGGTACCGTGCTCGAGCATTTCTGCGTCGTCGGTATTTCGCAGATCATCTTCGTCGAGGGTTTCGGGTGCCGCAGTACCCGAAACAATTACTTCTAGATACGCAGAGTCACCGGTGTCGATGGGTTGACCGCTCCCCGGTTCTCCAGGGTCATCCGTGTATTGAGCCATGTAACTGGGGGTTCCACTGCCACTGTGCTGGATGACAATTCGTTCAAAACCATCTTGCACAGCTGAGCGAACTTCAGTTGGATAAATGCCATAGGTTTCTCCAAATGCCGGCCAGTCTTCAGATTCATAAAGGTCGGTCGAAAACTCGCCGACCGGTTCTGTCGAGACTTCTCCGGTGGCATCTTCGTCGGGTTCGGCGTCACCTTCAGTTTCGCTTTCGGGGCCGACGGTGACTTCTTCTCCTGCTTGAGGAGGCGGGGGGCGTTCTTCGTCAGCAGCGTCGTCACCTTGGCCGCAACCGGCGATGAACAGTCCTGCTATGAGGATGGTGGCCAGGGAAAGTCTGATGTTGAAAGTTTGAGATGAGGTACTCATAAGCTATCCGTATTCAGTGGATGTTTTATGCAGTGCGTTAAGTTGTGTGTTTAACGGTACCGCACAGGCGTTCGAACATCTTGGGACTGTGCTCGTTGCGACTGAACACGCTGGCGTAGCTGGCTTTGATGCACCACGGTCGGGGCAGGCATCTGGGGTGCACCGGCAAACCACTGAGCCCAATGGGTGCGCTGTGTGTCCCAGTAGTCAGGGTCCGGTAGCGAGGCGGGGTCGTGCATATCCCACGCTCGGATTGCTTGCAGGGTAATGCCACGTGTTCCGGTGCGGCGGGTGGTCCCTTCGATCAACATCAGACGTGTAGAAAACAACATGTCTCCGGTGGCATGTTGGGCCTGTGCAAAAAATGAGGCGTCGACGACGCCGGTTCCGTCGTCGACTGAAATGAAAACAACGCGATCCCCCGAGCGCATGGGTGGTGTTTGGGTGGCTACTCGGACTCCAGCGACCAGGACTCGAGTGTGATTGCGTAGCTTGAGTAATTGGTCGGCGGTCGTTGCTCCCAGAGCGTCTAAATATGGTTGATGCGATTGCATCAGATGTCCCGTTGTATCGATCGCGGTTAAATCGAGTTCGGTCCGGATTTTTTGTTCATCAGTTGGTTGTGGGAAGAGAGCTGGCAGCATAGCAAGTTCGGTGTCACCAAGAGTAAACGCTTGTTGGCCTTCAACCTGTGGCCGCCCCGTGCGCAAGGTACGTCCGGTTCGATCCCGTTTGGTGGCTGAATGCAAAAACTCGAGGTGGTGGACCAGATCTGTACGACTGGCACCGGTGGCGGGCAGCATGCTGTCGATAGCCCCCAATTGGGCAAGGTGTTCGAAACTTTTTTTACTCAAGCGTGCACGGTCTCGAAGGTCAGCGAGACTGTCGAACGGTTGGCTGCGTTCGAGGCGTCGCATTTCATTTTGAGTCAGACCCAGTACGGTGTTGAAGGACAGTCTGATCCCCCACCGGCCCTCGGGCGCCTCCTGTGTTTCCGGTACCCATTCGAGGTGCATTTCGGTGGTGGATTTATTGACGTCTACGGGCAGGATTTCAATGCCCATGCGGCGGGCTTCAGCGACCATGAGGCGTTGGGGGTACATGCCGGGGTCGTGTTCTAGAACGGCTGCCATAAAGGCTGCAGGGTGGTGGGTTTTGAGCCAGGCTGATTCAAAGGTGGGAATAGCAAAGGCCGCACCGTGTGCTTTACAAAAGCCGAAGGAACCAAAAGACGCCACGGTGTGCCAAACTTCATCAATGACGTCGATATCCCATCCGTTTTCCATCGCTTTGGCACGGAAATATGTTTCAACTTCTGCCTGCTGGTCTGTCCCGAGACGTCTACGAAATTCATCGGCTGCTGCCAATCCGCACCCGGTCATTTCATCAAAGGTACGAAGGAGTTGTTCGTGAAAGACGGTGACACCGTGGGTTTCTTCCAGGATGGGTTTGAGCTGCGGGTGTGGGTAATGCGCTGGGGCTAGTTGTTGACGAAAGTCCAAAAATGGCCGGACCATATCGGACTTCATTGGTCCTGGACGAAACAGCGAAATATCAATGATGAGATCATTAATGGATTCGGGTTCGAGCTTGCCGATGAGTTCACGCTGACCTGGGGATTCAATTTGAAAACAACCCAGCGTGTGAGTCGTTTTGATCATTGCATAAGTTTGGGCATCATCGTGCGGAACGTGTTCAAGATTAATGGTTTCGCCGGTGGTTCGGGCAACCTCATCGATGGCATAGGCGATGGTGGATTGCATACGTACACCTAAAACGTCGAGTTTGAGCATGCCCATTGGGTCCATATCGTGTTTATCGAACTGGCTCATGGCCAGGCCCATACCGGAAGCTTCCACGGGGGTACGGTCCAGCAAGGTTTGGTCCCCGAGGATGACACCGCAGGGGTGCATAGAGATGTGGCGGGGTAACCGGTCAAGTCGTTCCGTGAGGTCCACGAGTAAATCGAGCTGCTGATTTCCTGATTTCCTACTGTTTTGTACTTGTTCAGCGAAGGTTTGTAGCTCTGGCATATGCTCCATGGCTTGCCGAAAATCAGCGGCTGAAAAACGCCAGAGTTTTTTCGCTAGATGATCGACCCGATCACGTTCTAGTCCCAGGGCGCGGCCGGCGTCTCTGACAGCACCGCGAATTCGATACCCATTCTGCATACTCATCAACGTGGTGCGTTCGGCACCGAAACGTTCAAAGATCGCATGATAGATCTCGTGGCGGCGAGCAGATTCTACGTCAATATCGATATCCGGGAGGGTCGAACGGTCTTGGGATAAGAAGCGTTCAAAAATCAGTTCGTGTTCGATGGGATCAACGTGGGAGATCCGTAGTGCATAGTTGACCAATGACGAAGCTCCCGAGCCCCTGGCCGAGACGCGAACATTGCGTTCTTCGATCATTTCAACAACTTCTGCAACCGTCAGAAAGTAACTTGAAAACCCGAGGTTTTGAATGACGCCCAGTTCATGATCAAGTCGATCCAGGACCTGGTCATATGTATCTCCAGCAAGGTCCAGGTGCGCGAAACGCTGAGCCAGACCACTTCTGGCTCGCTGCGATAAGACCGTATTGGGATCCCCATCGATGCCGATGATATCGAATTCTGGGACACGGGGCTGGCCCCACCCCAAATCGTGTTCGGGGTTCAAAGCGCAGGCTTCGGCTAACCGTTGGGTGTTGTCCAGCAGTTCGTGAGCAACAGCGGTGCCTGCTCCGGCGTCACGAACGATCTCATGGGCGAGTTCATGCATAGCCACACCGGATTTTAGCCAACCCTGGCCATTAGGCTGCAGGTCGGTAAGTGTATCCAAACTGCTCAATGCACGAGCTGCATCGACTACATCGGCGGTTGCTGCTCCATCCGGAGTCGCATACCGGACCGCATTGGTGAGTATTGCGGGCAGTTTTAGATCGGTGCTGGCCCGCAGCATGCGTACCGCTTGGGAGGTTGACAGTCGTGCTGTGGGCAAAGCCATATGCGAAACGATCTCAACCTGGGCGCTGCCATTGGGTAGAGCTTTCTTCCAGAGCTTCAGGCGTGAACGCCCCTGCGGGTATTTGCGCTGCGCCATAAAAACGCCCACATCGGTTTCAGGACCCACCAGGACGAAGAGATCTGGACCACCTTGTGCTGCTGCAGCCAACTGTGAGACGTACACAAATGGGGTGTCAGTGTGGTCAAGCTGGCGGTGGGCCAAAGAGATGAGTCGTACCAACGCCTGGTAACCGGCACCGAGTTTTTTGGCTGCACCATAACCTGCTGTGGCAGCACTGGCTGCAAGTATGGTGACTCGGCCAGCAGGCAGTGGTTTACCGTCCAGGGTGGTTGACGGGTCCCAGGCTACCGCGAGATTTACACCGACAACCGGGGCAATGTTATGTGCCATGCAGGCTTTGAGATGTTTGGCCATCCCGTAGAGCCCATCCCGATCCGTGTAGCCCAGAATTTGGGCGCCCTCGGCTGCCGCAACCGCTGTCAGCTCTTCTGGCCAAGAAACACCGTAGTGAGCTGAATAAGCGGTTGTGACATTCAGATGGGCAAAAGTGGGTGCCATGGTTAGGCGGTTTCCTCCAACCGCAGTGCATCATGAATCTGTACCAGCCGCCAGCGGCCGGATTCAACGTGGTGGGAAATATCCAAGGTCAGTACCGGGGCGTTCTTGGCTCGAGCCAGTCCCACTTGAACACGCCACACTTGATAGTCCACCAGGCCGGGGCCGTGACCAATTTCTGCCCGATGTTCTTCGGCCCACCAGCGCCGACGAACATACCAGCGCTGGGGTTCGGCCTTGACCGTGTAGGAGCGTCCACCGTACAGCAAGTGCAACGGTATGCCTGCCGTGGTGCAGGTGACGTGAATAGATTGTGTCAGTGTACCCATCGAAAACTCCTTCTCATCGCTGAAAGAACCCCCTGTTCTTTTCGTGTTCTCAGCGTAGAAAGCGCCACGGACACGATAAGCACAGGCTGTTGTTGGGCACTTGCAGCGACCATAATGGGGCCATGACCAACTCTGCTTTTGAAACCACACTTTCCCAGTTGCTCGACGCCCCACGAATTACTTCGGTTACGGTAGCTCGGGATCGTGTTCTCACCACCGTGCAACAACTGAAGCAAGATGCTTCCGGCTATGTCAATCAACTCTGGGATGCCACCGACCCTCCCGTGCAGCTGACACGCAGTGATGACTCAGTATCGGCTGTTGAACACTGCGCAGATGGACGGATCTTTTTCCTCTCCTCGCGTCCTGCAGCAGCTGCTGATCCTGACGCACCTGCTACAGCTGGTGCCAAGTTATGGGTCATGCCAATAACCGGTGAGCCAACTGTGGTTGTTCAACGCACCTGGGGCTTCGACGGGCTCAAAGTGGCTGGACAAACGCTGGTGGTCGCCATGCCCTGGCACAGCGCCGCCACTACCGACAAGGAGCACGAAGAGCTTGCCAAAACTCGCAAGGACGCCAAGGTCTCCGGCGTCGTCTATACCCAGTTCCCCACCCGGTATTGGAATCAAGATCTGCCACACAGCCGGACCGTGCTAGGGGTCGCCCCGCTCCCAGCATCCGGAGAGGCTCCCGACTTCACCAGGGTGGAACTCCCCGAAGGTCGGTTAGAACACTGGGACGTTAGCGCGGACGGTACTCGCGCACTGGTGACCATGTCCCAGCACCGCGGAAACACTCCGGATACCGTCCAAACATCGGTGGTCTATCGGTTAGATTTAGGCACCGGCCAGAGCACAGAGCTGCTGGTTTCGACCCCGCAGCACGAATACAGTGCCGGCGAGATCAGCCCGGACGGCACCCGTGCGATCATGAATGTGGCAACCCCGTGGCGTGAGGGCACCAACTTGTCTATGGCCCCCGCGGTGATGGATATGCAGTCTGGTCAACTCCAAGACCTCTGGCCGCAGCTGGATCGCTGGGTGACGCCAGCATGGCTGACCAATACACAGCTGGTAGCAGCCACCGACGACGAAGGTGCCGGCGCTATGTATGTTGGTGGGGTTGATGCTCTTGCCCCCACGCGTGTGACCAGCCAGGTCGACACCTGGCGTACCGGTGCCTGCCTTGATGAGGCCCGATTTTATGGGCCGGTGGTTACCGATCCGCAAGCAAATACGGATACGCGTGCCTTCGTCTACGCGGTCACCTCCGGCATCGCTGCTAGCCCACAACTGTTAAAATTTGACCTCAACCCGACAGCACCCGAGATCGTAGATCCCGTTGTAGTTGATACTGCTGCCCCAGTCCTGGTCTCCCCCGGCCGTCTAGCGACCATCAGTGTGACGG
>NZ_JAKDKW010000110.1 GCF_030453185.1 Yaniella sp.
TCAACAAGCGCCTCACGGCGCACGCATGGGCACCGTCATGGACTTTCCAGTTCCTCTCCCGCGCTGCCGTTGGTAGAAAAGATAGCAGCGCATGAGGAACTCATATACCAGGACAGACGGTGCCCATCGCTGTATTTCATAACAGCGATACACACGCATTCATCATCTGGGGGTCAACTGGATAACACCACACAACATGTATGTGGATAGCTGGCCGGATTCTTAGCGCTCTTTTGGCCGGAAACCAGCCGCTGAATTGGCTGGATTTCCCTGCTCATCCGGCCTACATCTAGTTGATCACAAACAGCCTGCGGTGTTGCGCAGTGACAACGGACCCGAGTTCATCTCTCAAGCGGTGATGACCTGGGCAGCCAACCGGGCAGCATTGTCATACATCCCGCCAGGCCAGCCATGGCATAACGGCTACGTGGAATCGTTCAACGGGCGTCTGCGAGATGAATGTCTGAATATCAACAGTTTTTACTCGCTGTTGCATGCACAAGTCATCATCAGCGACTGGAAGTATGAATACAACCATGATCGGAGACATTCATCGCTGGGATACCTCGCACCTGTCGACTACGCTCAAACCTGCACCCATAGAATCAATAAAAAGGGGTATCCATTTAGGTGCCAAAGACTATAGACAGGAACGGTCGGCAGGTACGGGTAAGCTGAGCTCAGATAAAAGCCCTCGCGCTGCACCAACAGCCGAGGGCATGGACTACACCAAGAAGGGGTGTACGTCATGGCTCAGTCTACCGGTGACGTCCAACCAACGTCTGCTGTCGTTGGTCGCGATTACCCAGCTGATGTGGCACAGATGCGTGCGTGGTTTCGTACCGATGCGGCCTGTTTGGACTATCTGGATTGGTTACGATGGCCCACGGGATTCATCTGTCCGCACTGCCAGGCTGATACTGCTGGGCGTGACACAGCTGATCGGTATCGCTGTCATGGTTGTCGGCGCCGGATATCTGTCACGTCGGGGGACGATCTTCGATAAGACGCGTATTCCGTTGACGGTGTGGTTCGAGACAATCTGGTTGGTCACTGTCAGCAAGATGGGTGTCTCTGCTGCTCATCTGCATCGGGTGTTGCCGATCTCGTCGTATCAAACGGCATGGGCCATGCTGGCCAAACTGCGCCGGATGATGTCAGCTGCTGGCAGCTCACCGTTGACGGGTCGGGTCGAGGTCGATGAAACATTTCTTGGCGGGCCTCGTGCGGGCACCATAGGCCGCGGCGCGCTGGGCAAGACGCTGGTGGCCGGTGCTATTGAGATCACTGATCATGGCTGGGGCCGTGCTAGATGGGCAGTCATTGTCGATGCTGCAGCACAGACATGGCTTCGCGCAACAGACCATCGCTGCCGGCTCGACCGTGATCACCGATGGACGGCGATCCTATCCACCGGCCTTGGACCAGTACACGCACCAGCCGATCAATATCTCAGCCACACACCAGCCCGCTCATGAGTCACTGCCAGCAGTTCACCGGCTCTTCGCGCTGGTTAAACTGTCTCTTGAAGGTACATATCAAGGGGCTGGAAGTGTTGAGTACCTGCCTGAGTACCTGGATGAATTCGTTTTCCGATTCAACCGGCGCCACTCTCGTCATCGAGGCCTAGTCTTCTACCGGTTACTTCAGCGAGCAGTCGCTACCCAGCCCATTGCCTACAACGATTTGGTTCAGGTACCGGAACCAAAAAGAGTCCATCGAAAGGAGTCTCTGGTCCACGTTCCCGGCCACGCAGCCTGGAACTCAGAACCGCGACCCGGCCCTGGCGTCAACGTCGCTAACATCCGAAATGCGTCGCAACGTCAGCCACTACGTCATTGGCACCTAAATGGATACCCCTTGCAATAAAAATGGCTCACATACCGCTTGGACCTAAACATGGGACGGCCCACCCGGGCTGAAGTGCTTCAGATGGGCGTGCAGTTACGATATGCATGCAAGTACCTTCAACTCCGTTCTAGGGGCAGCGTGGAAGAGGAATCCCTAACAATCCTGGATAAAATTCAGTTTCATTACTGTAATTAGAGACCCACTCTGATCCTTCAGGTCCGACAGCTTGGATACGGGCGGTAAAATTCCTGCCGAGCCCTAATAAGTTGCCCAAGAGAGTGGCGAGGAGCCCATCGGTGAGTCGAAGGCTATTGGTTTCTTCATCCTCGATGACGTAACGATTCGTATTGCCTGTAACGTTGTGTTCGACTTCTAACACGTAACCGCCTTCTGGCGGCCCGTCGCTGGGGTGTTCCCATTCAAGCGTAGGGCGCCCTAGCAGAGTAGGCGCTTCGCATTCTAGATTGCTAGGCGGTCTGACAGTCCCGGCCTCAATGTTACTACCCCTCGCGTATTCAGAATGGATCCAGCTCGCCTCGGTTTCTCCAATACTTGAGGTAATCCCAGCGAGGAGTAGAGCGGTAATCGTGGTCAAGCTCATGAGTCTAAGAGCAAGGGCGCTGCGCCTTTGCCGCGGTTCAGGTACATCGGAGGTTTTGTAAGACGGCATATGGGTTTACCTTCCAGTCCCAGTTTTTTGAGCAGAGCGCGATTGTACCCAACGGCCTAGCGTCATGGAGGCCAGTGCTACTACTAGCAGCAGGATCACAGGACCGCCGGTGCGAGCCAAATCCTGGGCAGGTGACGTTGAACTCCCGGGGGAATGCTGCCCGTCATTGTGAACATCACTGTCGACTGAGAGCTCGTCACCAGCGGCCTCAACATCTAGCCTGAGTCCTGTAGTGCCTTCTGGCTGCTTGGCGTCTTCGGAAGGAAGTGACACCAATAAGCGTAACCACGGCGAATCACTGGCTTGGAAGTGGTCAATCCATTGAGGGGCTTCGTTGGGGGAGATGATGAGGTTTTCTGCAACGGTCCGGATTTCGCCATCACAGGAGGCTGCACCTTGCGCCACAGCTGTAGGGCTATCCGCCCACTGGATAGAGCAGGCCAGCACGGAGACCCGCAGTGCAAAATCACCCTGGGCCTGCAAACCGGCACGGGCTTCGCCCTCAGATGGGGCATCGATATCAATGCCAATGTCCCAAGGGGAAAAGCTCCCTCTAGTGAGAGCGTCACGGGTGGTGGGAGCATAGGTCGAGGTGAGAGTGATGTACTGAGAACTCAGGGTCTCTTCAACCAAATCTGTAGTGCTCGCCTGGGCCACCGGCGTATGGGGCATCAGCCCGGCGGTGGCGGCTGTTAGAAATCCGATAACGGCTCTGACGTGGTATGGAGGAGTCTTTGAAGAATCGGCTCGGTTTCCTTCAGTGTGAGTGTCTTGTTCATGCTGGTCAGGAGTGTCCGATATCGGGCTGCTGCGTGGCCAAAATGCCCAGCCCACAAGAATTGCGGCAGCTATGGTGATCCCACCGAGCACGTAGGGGTTGCCTAGCTGGTGTATAACTTTTGCCATACCCGGGACAGAGCCCCGCACAACTTTTCCTTCCGTAATCCTATAGGGGCTAGCGTCAGGAGAAGCGTTGGCGTCTCCTTGCATTGTGATCACGCGCTCTTGTGGAGTGTCTCCGGGGTCTACAGAAATGACCCGGTGGGTCACAGGTAGTTGGTCGGGTCGTTCAACTGTGAGGATGTCGCCGACTTCGACCTCGGATGCAGGGATTTCTTGCACCAGAGCAGCTGAGCCTGTCGGCACCGTGGGCTCCATGGAGCCTGTGCGGAATAGAATCACAGAAGTATTGAACAGATATGCAGCAATGACCAAGATAATAGCGAGCAGGCCCATGCACGCGACGAGCCAGAGTAAAGTATCTGTGACATAGTGTCTGATGCGTCTCAACACGACGATCACTCGTCCACGGTGCTAGTACCGAGGAACTCCCATTGCGGTGCTACCGTTGCGCCTTGAGCGTCATTGTTGTCGCCGACGGGTAGGGCCAGCTCGATACAATAGTTCACGGTTTCCTGCGCATCGGGTGCCAGAACTTGTTCGGTAACTTGAGGTTCGACTTCGAGTAGGGGAGTTTCAGAATCCACCACGACTTGCGCGCTGGCAGCGAACGTTTCCTCGTTACAAGTGGTGCCTTCAAGAATTCGGATCCCGTAGTTCAGGTAGTGCCCGAGGCTCTCAGGATTTTCCCGATCCCATTGTGGTGGTTGTACTTGGCTGGTGCCGCCTAAGGAGCCGGATTGGGTTCGTACACTGAACAGGGCGTAGGTGCTCGATCCCGGGTACATTTGTCCAGCGTTTGAAGAAAACGTTAGTGCGTGGGCAGCTTCTTCGGATGATTCTTCGAATGAACCCTCCTGGCCTGTTCGTGACCCCTCGAACATGAACGTTCCCGCTTCTATTTCAGTTTCAATATATTCGGAGTCATTCCACGAGGACAGCGTCAGGGTGGAGCCTACGCCGAGCACCAGTCCGCTGGCCAGCAGGGCGCGCATCCGCCGGTACTTGAGTTTGCTGGGTGGCTTTGGCTTAGCGTGAGCTGGCGCACATCGTCCCAATTACCTTCAGCCTTCGTCATTGGATGTCGCCTGAACTTGCCAGGTCGCCGCTGCAGTCCCTCCCTGAAGGAAACTCTCTTCATCCGCGGAGGTAACAGCAAAGCAGAGTAGTTCTTCCTCGCCGTCTGTACCGGACTCATTGGAAGTCAGGTCGATGGCAACGGGGTTTGAGTCGACGGCTGTCAGGTCGCTTCCGGAGGCGACCAAGGTACCGGTTTCAGCTGCAGTAGTGTCGCAAGCGTCCACGCCGTGGTAGACCTCGAGCGAAAGGTTCTCAGCATTTTCCCCTGAGGCTGAAGCGACAGAGATGCCAGTCTCGGCTTCAATAGTGCCGTCGACATTGGTGTCTGCATCGAGACGCACCCAGAAAGGGGCATAGACTGTTTGCTCAGGGACCATGTTCAGGGCGTCTGTATCGAAAGTAAGCGTGGCGGCACCTTCTGCACCATCGTGCTCGGTGTAGTCTGCATCGGCAGCAACAGCAGTTCCCTCAAGGTTGAAGGAACTGGCGCCGAACTCGCCGAGGGCAAATTCATCATCCGTCCAGGCTGCCAGGGTTACTAGGGCGCCCACGCCGAGGACGGTTCCCCCGGCCAGTAGGGCCTGAATTTTCCGACGTCGTGAAGTTTTGCCGGACGTTGTGTTGGGTGTTTCAGACATAATTCCCGCTTTCGAAGTGTGTGTGATGCCAAAGGCGACATTACTCATTGTGTTAGGAAGTAGCAAGGCGGATTCAATTGGTCGTCGCAACACCTTGAGCACGGAGGTGTGTGGTGGGACG
>NZ_JAKDKW010000046.1 GCF_030453185.1 Yaniella sp.
GACAAGAATTGGGTGAGTCCACTGGGCTGGGAGTGCGTAACATCAATCGAATTCGACCGGGTTGGCGCGTACCGCAACATGGTGTCGGATTCAGTTCCGGTGGCGATCTCAGCTAGCCACCGGGAAAAGTCTTGTTCGGCAACCTCCACAGGATCCACCGTGTCGTCCTCCGCGGCGTCAGCCTCCTTGGCGATCGGGGCTTCGGTTGCGGCCACTTCGATACTCGTGTCAACGTCTTCGGCAGACAGCGCTGTATCGTCGTGGTCGACGTCATGTTTATCGTGGCTCACGCTCATCCTTCCTGTGGTTGATACAGGTTGCACCTACCTGACTCTAGTACCAATCCCGCTGAGTTTCGCGTTGCCACACCACATAAATCGGCCCTATAGGCAGGAATCCTACTCCCACTCAATGGTTCCCGGCGGTTTGCCGGTAATATCCAGCACCACCCGGTTGATTCCGTCGACTTCGTCGGTGATGCGCTGCGAAATGCGATCCAAGATGTCATATGGAATGCGAGCGAATCGTGCGGTCATGGCGTCTTCCGACAGGACGGGACGCAATACAACCGGGTGACCGTAGGTACGCCCGCCGTCATTGACACCGACCGAACGAACATCAGCCAGCAACACGACCGGTGATTGCCAGATTTCACGGTCAAGGCCCGACGCCGTGAGTTCTTCACGCACGATCGCATCGGCTTCACGCAAGAGATCGAGCCGTTCCTTCGAGACGGCCCCGACAATACGAATCCCCAAACCAGGACCGGGGAATGGTTGGCGCCAGACGATTTCATCGGGTAGGCCTAATTTCGTACCCACGGCACGAACTTCATCTTTGAAGAGTTGACGTAGTGGTTCCACGAGTTCGAATTCGATGTCCTCGGGTAGCCCGCCCACGTTATGGTGGGACTTGATGACTTTGGAACCATCGGCGTCGCCGGATTCGATAACATCCGGATAGACGGTCCCCTGCACCAAGAACTGCACCGCGGTCGCATTGGGATCATTGGCTGATTCCGCAACAATTTCTGCCTGGGCCCGTTCGAAGGTGCGGATGAATCGCGCACCGATGATTTTGCGTTTGGCTTCTGGGTCAGAGACTCCGTCGAGAGCCGAAAGAAACTCCTCTTCGGCATCGATCATGATCAGCTTTGCACCACCGGTGGAGGCACCGAAGGCCTGTTCGATTTCTACGGATTCGTCCTTGCGCATCAATCCGTGGTTCACGTAGACCGCGGTCAGCTGATCGCCAACTGCGCGTTGGACTAAGGCTGCCGCGACGGCGGAGTCGACTCCACCGGAGAGTCCTACTAGAGCGCGCTTGTCACCGATTTGTTCACGAATTTTCGTAACCTGTTGCTCGATGACTTGCTCGACCGACCAGTCAGGGGACAGATCCGCTGCGATGAACAGGAAGTTTTTGATGGCGGCTTGACCATGTGTGGAATCCTCTCCGCCAGGGTTCCACAGCATGCCATACAGCTGCTGTTCCGAATTTTCGGCGGCTGCAACCGGCATTGAGGTATGCGAGGCTGTTACGACGAAGCCGTCGCTTGGCTCAGTAATGATGTGGGCATGATTGGTGGCTACGTTTTGAGTTGCCGGCTGACCGGAGAACAACGTCGAATTGTCGTCGACATTATCGAGGGCCAGCACTTGGTTGGATGCTGCATCGAGTGTGACAGTGCCACCTAGCGCTTTGGTCACGGCAAGGAATCCCCCGCCGACGGCCAAGACCGGAATCCCAGCGTTCAGCAGTTGTGGATCGATCTCCGGGAGTTCCTCGGTGGTGGTGGAACGAGCCGCAATCACTAGAGCTGCAGGCTGTGCGCCCAGAATTGCGCTCGCTCCGGCGGTATAGGCGTGGACTTCCGAATACACTTTTGCTTCGCGGATGCGTCGAGCAAGTAATTGGGCGTCGTCGGAACCGTAGTCCACAACGATGACGGTGTCTTGAGCGGAAACGGTAGCGTTTTGGGGTGTAGTCATCACAGCATTCAGTCTAGTTGATCGATGGGTTCGACTCACGGAACGCGCTAGTAGCGCATGGTCGCTTCTGGATGAGCGGCCAATTCGCGTTCGACTTCTCTATTGACGCGTTTCTCAACGACGAAGGACAAGAACGGTACGACGCCGCCACCGGCCATGGAAAGCAGTCGTACGCCGCCCCAGCGCATCATCGCCCAGAGTCTGAAGCAACCCAGCAGATAGGCGACGTACAGCCAACCATGGACAATGAGGATAATCAGTGAAATATTGACGCCTTCTAGAACGGCGTCTTGGTGGTACAGGCCAACGATGAATTCTGTGCCGTCTTCTGCGGTTCCACCGGCGAACAGTTCATAGCCGAAACCGTATTTGACGATCATCTGGAGTACCAGCAACAACAGGAAGATACCGGTGAGCCAGGCGGTAAATTTATACAGTTTCTGGGCGCCCCGGATCTGTCGGTGGGTCCCTCCGAAGCGACGCTTCTTTTTGGCTTCGGGGCGCGGTGGCGCCTGGCCGAGATCGTCTTCGGTAATGTCTTCTGGGTCCGGCAGGGTGGAGGGGTCTACCGGTGGGTTCGACTTATCTGTCATGGTATTTCGATCGTCCTTCTTACTCATCGGAGTCCTGCCCGTAGTAGGCGCGGTAGGCTTGCGCGGCAGCTACCTTGTCTTGGCGTGCTTGGTCACGCAGGCGTTGCAATTCGCGAGAACGCCAGTGCCGTTCCCATAGTTCATCAAGTTCAGCTTCGCGTTGATCCTTCAGGTAGTCATCACGGACGAAGCGCCACCACAGATACAACGAGAAGACGGCGAAGATGAACCATTCAACCGCATAGAAAATATTGAGCCAGGCAACTTCTCGTTCTTCGGGTTGCGGAGCTGCGGCGACATCTTCAACTTCGTCACCAGATACGGTGTGTTCAACGCCGTCGACCGTAAAGGTCTCAGCAACGACATATCCGGCGTATAGCGGCTGGTTCCACAGGTTGACCAGTTCGGCCGAGGCCAGCATTTGGGTGCGAACCGGTTCGATGAAGTGGTTCGTATTGGGTGTTGGTCCTTCGCCCGGTATCAGGCGGCCCTGAATTTGCATGGGTTCGTCAACCGACAGCCCCGTCGATTCTTCGAATAGCGAGGCAATCTCGGCCGAGTCACCTTCGATTTCGTCTGGGACCCAGCCCCAGGCGATCGGGATGTTGTTGTCTCCAGGTGCGCCTTCAACGGTCGCGCTAGAAACCAGCCAGAGCCCGACATTGCCTTCATCGACCCGGGATTCCACCTGGACGGTGCGTTCCGGGTCGATGGTGCCCGTGAAGTACACCATCTGATCGGCTTGGTCGCTCATCATGGCCACACCGGGTTCGAAGTGCTCGGTCAACTCGACCTGGGTTTCTGTTTCGGCGTGCGTTCGAGGTTGCACTGCGGTGGATTGTGCAAACTGCCACTGGGTCAGCAAGACAAACAAGGAAGCCACCGCGAGGGTAACTAATAAAAAGCCTATCCACCGAGGTTTTAAAGCTGTACGTAGCAAGTAGGTATCACCCGGAGTAAGTCGGTGAGATCTGGACTTCGACTTTTTGGAAGTCTTTCAGATCCGTGTAGCCGGTGGAGGCCATGGCGCGGCGCAGTGCCCCCATCAGGTTGGCGGTGCCGTTGGTGTGGTTGGTTGCACCCAGCAACAATTCGTCCATTGGGGCCACGGTACCAACATGGGTTCGGTCGCCGCGTGGGAAATCCTGGTGGGCTGCTTCCAGTCCCCAGTGCCAGCCTTTGCCGGGTGCTTCAGCAGCCCGAGCCAGGGTGGTGCCCAGCATGACGGCGTCGGCGCCCATGCCGATGGCTTTGACGATGTCTCCGGAAGTGCCCAGTCCGCCGTCGGCGATGACGTGGACGTAGCGACCGCCGGACTCGTCCATGTAGTCACGGCGGGCTTCGGCGATATCGGAGATAGCGGTAGCCATCGGTACACGAATACCCAGAGCACGGCGGGTGGTTGATGATGCGCCACCACCGAAACCGACGAGTACACCAGCCGCACCAGTGCGCATCAGGTGCAGCGCCGGGGTGTAACCCGCCACTCCCCCGACGATCACTGGGACATCGAGTTCATAAATGAACTTCTTGAGGTCCAGTGATTCTTTTGTTTCGGACACATGTTGTGCCGAGACGGTGGTGCCGCGGATGACGAACATGTCTACTCCGGCATCCACTACGGTCTTGTAGAACTCCTGGGTGCGTTGTGGTGTCAGTGCTCCGGCAACGACCACTCCGGCATCGCGAATTTCTTCCAGTCGAGCCGAAATCAGTTCGGCTTGGATGGGTGCTGAGTACAGCTCTTGGAGCCGTGCAGTATTTTCGGGAGAGAACTGCTGAGCTTGGAGTACCGCAATTTCTTCTAATACAGGCTGTGGGTCGGCGTAGCGGGTCCACAGGCCTTCGAGGTTGAGCACACCCATACCACCGAGTTGGCCCAACTGGATCGCGGTGGCCGGTGACATCACCGAGTCCATTGGTGCACCGATGACGGGCATGGAGAATTTGAAGGCATCGATCTGCCAGTCCAGCGAGACGTCTTCCGGGTCGCGTGTTCGGCGGGTTGGCACGATAGATATGGCATCCAGGGGCATGGATTTCCTGCCGCGTTTACCGAGACCAATTTCAACTTCGTAGCTCACGTGTATCCAGTTTCTATCCGATTGTGGATGGGTTTTAGCGCTGAGGTTCTACTGACACTCTATTAGGCGCGATAGTTTGGTGCTTCCACCGTCATCATAATGTCATGCGGGTGGGACTCTTTTAGCCCGGCTGCGGTCACGCGGACAAAACGGCCGTCGCGCTGCAACTGGTCGATGGTTTCTGAACCCGTGTAGAACATGGTCTGGCGCAGGCCACCTTCCAACTGGTGAAGCACTGCACCAAGTGGTCCGCGGAATGGGACTTGACCTTCGATACCTTCCGGGATGAGTTTTTCATCATCTGGCACATCGGCTTGGAAGTAGCGGTCCTTGGAATAGGAGCGTGAACCATCACGGGTTTGCATGGCACCCAGGGAGCCCATACCGCGGTAGGACTTGAACTGCTTGCCGTTGTAGAAGACAAGGTCACCGGGTGATTCTGCGGTGCCGGCCAGCAAGGATCCCAGCATCACCGAGTTCGCACCGGCGACAATGGCCTTACCGATGTCGCCCGAGTGCTGCAGTCCGCCGTCGGCGATGATCGGCACACCGGCCGGAATCGCTGCTTTGGCTGACTCATAGATGGCGGTGATTTGCGGTACTCCCACACCTGCCACCACGCGGGTGGTACAGATCGAGCCCGGACCAACACCGACTTTGACGGCATCAACGCCGGCATCGACCAAGGCTTTCGCACCCTGATAAGTTGCAGCTTGCCCACCAATGACATCGACGTGTTTGGCGGCTGGATCGTCTTTGAGTTTGGCGACCATATCCAGGACACCCTGAGTGTGACCATTGGCCGTATCGACCACGAGCAGATCCACCCCGGCGTCGACCAGGCTCATGGCGCGTTCAAAGCCATCTCCGAAGAATCCAACGGCACCGCCGACCCGCAGGCGACCGTCGTCGTCTTTTGCAGCGTGGGGGAACTCTTGAGCCTTATCGAAGTCCTTTACGGTGATGAGACCTTCGAGCGTGTTGTCTTTACCGACCAGTGGCAGTTTTTCGATGCGGTGTTCTTGCAGCAGACGCACCACTTCGTCGCGTTGAACATTGACGGGTGCGGTGACCAATGGCATTTTGGTCATGATCTCGTGCACCTTGGTGGTGGCATATTCGTCGCCTGGGACAAAGCGGGTATCACGGTTGGTAATAATGCCCAGCAGAACCTGCTGTTCATCGACCACGGGCAGCCCGGAGATGCGGTAGCGTCCGCACAGGTCGTCCCATTCGGCCAGGGTGGCGTCTGGAGAGATGGTGACCGGGTCGGTGATCATGCCGGATTCGTTGCGCTTGACCTTATCGACTTCGGACGCTTGGTCTTCGATCGAGAGGTTGCGGTGGAGTACTCCGAGGCCACCGTAGCGTGCCATGGCGATGGCCAGTGGCGCTTCGGTGACGGTATCCATGGCCGCGGAGATCACGGGGGTATTGATGCGGATGCGTTTGGTCAGTTGGGTTGAGACATTGGCATCGGCTGGGATGACGTCGGTCGCGTTTGGCAACAACAAGACGTCATCATAAGTAAGACCTACAAACCCGAATGGGTTGTGGGCTTTTGCTACAGGTTCAGATGATGGCCCGGAAGTGTGGTCGGTCACTGGATCATACCCTTTCAAGAAATCCTTTGGTTCCCATGATAAGGGCTTTACGACGTCGAATATTCCGAACGTCACTCATGGTGACGTTTCATCGCAGACCGTGAACACTTCCGGGCCAAAACACCGAAGAATTCTTACTCGACGGTGCCTTCAGTCTGCTCGGCATATTGCTCTGGGGTCAGTAGTGGCCCCTCTTCCGAGACGTCTACGGTGAACAACCAGCCGGCACCGTATGGGTCTTCGTTGATACGTTCGGGGTTTTGGATGACGTCTTCGTTGGATTCCACAATCGTTCCGGAGACCGGTGAGTACAATTCGGAAACGGATTTGGTGGATTCCAGTTCGCCACAGACTTCTCCGGCGGTTACGGTATCGCCAACTTCTGGCAGCTCCGCAAAGACGACGTCACCGAGTTGATCGGCGGCGTAGTCGGTAATGCCAATGCGTACCGGGTCCTCGTCATTGAGCCATTCGTGTTCGGCGGAGTAGCGCAATGCGGATTTAACTACTGTCATGATGGGTCCTTCGTTTAGGTTAGCGAGTGTAGAACGGGGGTTTGGTGATGACAAACGGCAGCGCTTTACCGCGGATTTTTACGTCCACGGCGGTATCGACTGCCGCGTGTTCGGCATCGATGTAGCCCAGTGCTACCGGTTGAGACAGTGTCGGTGACGGGATCCCGGAGGTCACGACACCAACGGCTTGATCATCAACGACGATCGTTGCGCCACTACGTCCGGCGCGACGTTGATCGCTGGTCAGGCCAACCAAGACTTGTGCGGGTGGCGCATCGCGATGTGGTTCCAGTGCGGCTCGTCCGACAAAGTTCTGTGGTTTTTCGAAGGACACGATCCGTCCCAGGCCGGCTTCAAACGGTGTGCGTTCGCGCGAGAGCTCGTTGCCATACAGTGGCATCCCGGCTTCCAGGCGCAGCGAGTCACGACTCGCCAGGCCACAGGCGGTGGCTTCGACTCCAGCGTCGGCGGCGAAGATGCGATTCCACAAGTGGTTCACCTGGTCGTTGGGGGTAATGATTTCGAAACCATCCTCACCCGTGTACCCGGTGCGGGCTACGATCCATTCGCTACCCTCCACGGTCAGTTGAGTGACCCGATAGTTTTTCAACGACGACGCTGCTTCTGCGAATTCATCGCCCAGGGCTGCGACCACGTTTTGTGCTTGTGGTCCTTGGATACCTAGCAGTGAGAGTCGGTCGGTTGCATCGTCGATGGTCACGTCCAGACCGGCTAACCGCTCAGTCACGGCTTCTGACACGGCGGCGGCGTTGCCGGCGTTGGGGACCATGAGGTAGCGGTCCTCCCCCAGCCGGTAGACGATCAGATCATCAAGGATTGTGCCTTCTTCGGTGAGCATGACCGTATATTTTGCCCGACCGATGGTCATTTTGGAGAAGTCCCCGGCCAGGGCGGTGTTGAGCCCTTTGACGGCTTCGGGACCGCTAACAAAAATTTCGCCCATATGTGAAAGATCGAAGATCCCCACGGCTTCGCGGACGGCCTTGTGCTCGGTGATTTCTGAGAAGTATTTCAGCGGCATGTTCCAGCCGTTGAAATCTGTGAAGCTTGCGCCCAGTGCCTCGTGCGCCTCAAATAATGCGGTAGTTTTCAATGTCATGTGCAGGCTCCTAGTCGATTTCGAACGCTTCCGGTGGTGGGCACGAGCAGATCAGGTTGCGGTCGCCGCCGGCCTGATCAATACGCGAAACCGGGGTGAAGTATTTGTCCACGCGCAGTGCCGGAACCGGGAACGCGGCTTGTTCTACCGAGTACGCACGGTCCCAATCTGAGGACACCACATCAGCTACCGTGTGCGGGGCGTTGCGCAGCACGGAGCCTTCTAGGGCAACTTTTTCGTTGGCGATTTCTTCGATTTCCTCGCGGATGGTGATCATCGCGGTGATGAAGCGTTCGATTTCAACGAGGTCTTCGGATTCGGTTGGCTCGACCATGAGGGTGCCCGGTACCGGGAAGGCCATGGTTGGGGCGTGGAATCCGAAGTCCATGAGGCGTTTGGCCACGTCTTCAGCAGTGACACCAGTTTGTTTGGTGAGCTCGCGCAGGTCCAGAATGCACTCGTGTGCGACCAACCCATTCAGGCCCGTGTAGAGCAGTGGGTAGTGGTCTTTGAGTCGGTGAGCCAGGTAGTTTGCCGATAGTACTGCCACCTGGGTTGCCTCTTTGAGCGCGGGTGCACCCATCATTGAGACATAAGCCCAGGTAATCGGCAGGACACCGGCTGAACCGTAGAGGGTCGACGCAACCGGGGTGGCGTCTTCCGGTAGTGGACCGTTTGGATTGGCAGGCAGGTGTGGTTTGAGGTGCTCGGCCACGCAGACCGGACCAACACCTGGGCCACCGCCACCGTGCGGGATGGCAAAGGTTTTGTGCAAGTTCAGGTGGGAGACATCGCCACCAAATTTACCGGGTTGTGCCAATCCGACCAGGGCATTGAGGTTCGCACCGTCGATGTAGACCTGCCCGCCTGCGTTGTGAATCTTTTCGCAGATCTCGACAACGTCGGTGTCGTAGATACCGGCGGTCGATGGGTAGGTGATCATGATCGCGGCGATGCGATCACCGTATTTTTCGAGCACCTCGTCGAGGTGGTCGGAGTCAATGGACCCATCCTCAGCGGTTTTGACGACGCTGACTTGCAGACCGGCAAGGACTGCTGAAGCGGCGTTCGTGCCGTGCGCGGATGCCGGGATGATGCAAATATCGCGTTGTGTCTCGCCCTGAGAGTTGAGGTACTGGCGGATGGCCTGCAGACCCGCGTACTCACCTTGAGACCCGGCGTTGGGTTGCAACGACACAGCAGCATAACCGGTGATCGCTTCGAGCTTGGATTCCAAATCTTCGATCAATTCGATCCATCCGGCGGCTTGTTCGGTCGGTGCGTAGGGGTGAATCCCTGCGAACTCTGGCCAGGCAGTAGCTTCCATCTCGGCGGCAGCGTTGAGTTTCATTGTGCACGAGCCCAGTGGGATCATGGTGCGGTCCAGCGCGAGATCGCGGTCTGCCAGACGTCGGCAATAGCGCATCATGGTGGATTCAGAACGAATGGTCTGGAAGATCTCATGCGTCATGAATTCTGATTCGCGGGTCAGGGCCGAATCGATCGCCGGCTCTGACGACGTAGCGAGTTCAATACCAAAGACCGAAGCTAAGGCTGCGATGTCAGCATCGGTGGTGGTCTCATCCGTAGAGATGCCAACCTGAGTATCCGAGAAGCGACGCAGGTTGTAACCGGCGTCATCAGCCTTGGCCATGGTCGCGGTAACGTCATCGACGCTGACAACCAGGGTGTCAAAGAAGTGTTCGGTGGCGAGTTCAAAGCCTCCCGAGCGCAGCGAAGCGGCCAAGCGGCTGGCCATGGAGTGGGTGCGCAGCGCAATTTGGGTGACGCCCTCCGGACCGTGATAGACCCCGTACATTCCGGCCATTACCGCCAGCAGTGCTTGTGCGGTACAGATGTTGGAAGTGGCTTTTTCGCGGCGGATATGTTGCTCGCGGGTCTGCAGCGCCAAGCGGTAAGCCGGTGTGCCAGAAGCATCTTGAGAAACACCGACCAGACGGCCTGGCATTTGGCGGACGAACCGTTCTCGGGTGGCCATGTAGGCGGCGTGTGGTCCACCGTAGAACAGCGGGACACCAAAACGCTGGGTAGTTCCCACCGCAATGTCGGCCCCTTGCTCTCCCGGTGGGGTGATCAAGGTCAGTGACAGTAGATCGGCGATCACACTGATCATGGCGCCGCGTTCTTTGGCCTCATCGAAAATGGCCTGGTGGTTGACGAGTGCGCCGTCGTCGCCTGGCTGTTGGACGAGCACACCGCACAGATCGCCTTCTGGCAGGCCCTCGGTTGCTAGATCGACAAGGTGGGTTTCGACACCAAGTGAGCGGGTGCGTCCCAGAATGACCGATAGGGTCTGCGGGAAGATATTTTTGTCGATGACCACGGGCGCAGCCGAGTGTTTGCGGTTGGCCCGGCGCATCATGAGCACGGCTTCGGCGGCGGCTGAGGATTCATCCAGCATCGAAGCGTTGGCAATTTCTAAGCCAGTCAGGTCAGAGACCATGGTCTGGTAGTTCAGCAGGGCCTCAAGACGGCCCTGGGAAATTTCTGGCTGATAGGGCGTGTATGCGGTGTACCAGCCGGGGTTTTCAAAGACATTTCGGCGGATGACGGCCGGGGTGATGGTGTCGTAGAAGCCCTGACCGATCATGGTTTTCTTAACGCTGTTCTTGGCCGCTAGTTCACGAAGTCGAGCTTGGGCTTGGGCCTCGGTGAGCGCATCGGGCAGGACAAGTGGTTCATCTTGGACAATGTTTTCAGGCATTGCCGCGGTGGTGAGCGCATCTAGGTCCTCATAGCCGAGTGTTTCCAGCATTTCTGCAATGCCGGATTCACGTGGGCCGAGGTGACGATGAGCAAAGTTGGCCAGTTCATAAACAGCCATGGGATCTCCTAGGTGTGGATACAGTGTTATCCGTTGGATCCCTCCCCATCTGTTATAGACCTGAGAGTTTTCCAGTAACTGGTTGCCCCGTCGGTGAGCCGCTTATGCGACTGCTTTCCAGATTGGCCTGTAGTAGACGGTAGGGGTACCTGAGAGATTCCTGGGGAGGAAGTTGCACCGTCGGTGCCCATTACGCTGGGCTCTCCCGCCTGCTATGCACGGCCACATTCAATTATGCTTCGCGTCACAGTATAGCCTGGACTTTCGAAATTGAGAACTTGTCCCCGACAGGCGTGGAGATTGTCGCTACATCACAGGAAAGACCTCTGGACGTGACGGATATGTCGCACATCGAGGACCGCTGTTGGAATGGCGGTGACAACAATGAACAGCACGGCCCAGGTCCCTAGCACTTCAGACCAGACGACAAACGGAAGCATGAGCAGGACCTCCGAAGCGCCCGGAGTGTTCGCGGGGCGAGCACACGGCAGCCCCGACAGATCATTGCCGGGGCTCACCGCATATTCGTACGAAGCTAGCTATCTCAAACGGCCAGGACCTCGACAGGAATATTGCCTCGGATGGCCTTGGAATATGGGCACAACTCGTGAGTGCGATCGACGACCTTCTGCGCAGTCTCTTGCTCGACGTTCGGTATGCTCACCATAAGTTTTATAGACAGGCCGAAACTTTCGCCTTCTTTGCCAATCCCTACCTCGGTGTTGACCACAGAACCCGTCGTATCGACACCCAGTTCTTTACCGGCTAAGCCCAAAGCACTTTGGAAACAGGCGCCGTACCCGACAGCAAAGAGCTGTTCTGGATTCGCGCCGCCTCCTGGGCCGCCCTGCTCTTTTGGAGTGCGAAGGCTGACATCGACCATTTCGTCGTCGGTGGTACCACGGCCATCTCGACCACCCGTGATTTCTGCCTTGGCAGTGTATGCAATGTTTTCGGGAGTGTTCATATCTCTTCTCCTTTGTATAGAAGCTCAGCTTCTCTGCATTCAGTAGCCGCTTCAGCGACTAACCACCTTCTAGCCTTGCCGTATTTCAGGATGTTGTCTAGACCTCATACCGCGCGTGGTTAACCAACAGGACCTCTGCCCCGAGTCCGAGGCAGAGGTCCTGTCTGAAGGTTTCAGTAGCGAGAGTACTTAGTCTTCTTCTTCAACTTTGTCGGCAACGAGTGTTTCGGTGGTCAGCACCATACCGGCGATCGATGCGGCGTTCGCCAGCGCGGAGCGGGTGACCTTGACCGGGTCAATAATGCCGGCATCTACCAGGTTGCCGTATTCACCGGACGCGGCGTTGTAGCCCTCGTTCGGCTGCAGCTCAGCAACACGGGAGACGACGACGGAGCCGTCTTCGCCAGCGTTCAGCGCGATCCAGCGGGTTGGCTGAACGATAGCGCGGCGCACAACGTTGACGCCTGCCAGCTGATCTGACGACAGATTCTGGAGCTCTGGTGCGTCATTAAGTGCAGCAGCAGCGTTGATCAGTGCGGTACCGCCACCGGCAACGATGCCTTCTTCAAGCGCTGCACGGGTTGAAGCGACAGCATCTTCGATGCGTCCCTTACGCTCTTTGAGCTCAACCTCGGTTGCGGCACCAACCTTGATGACAGAAACGCCACCGGCCAGTTTGGCCAAACGTTCCTGCAGTTTTTCGCGGTCCCAATCCGATTCGGTTGCTTCGATTTCGGATTTGATCTGGCCAACGCGGTCGGATACGTCCTGAGCGTCACCGGCGCCATCAACGATGGTGGTGACTTCCTTGGTGACGGTAATACGACGTGCGCTACCCAGAACTTCGGTACCAACCTGATCCAGCTTCATGCCCAGGTCTTCGGAAACAACCTGTGCACCAGTCAGGGTGGCAATGTCCTGCAGCATGGCCTTGCGGCGGTCGCCGAAGCCAGGGGCTTTGACAGCAACAGCGTTCAAGGTACCGCGCAGTTTGTTGACCACCAGGGTGGACAGTGCTTCACCGTCAACATCTTCAGCGATGATGAATAGCGGTTTCTTTTCCTGCAGAACCTGTTCCAACAGTGGCAGGAATTCCTGCACGTTGGAGATCTTCGACTGGGTCAGCAGAATGTATGGATCTTCCAGCACGGCTTCCTGACGCTCAGCGTCAGTGACCATGTATGGCGACAGGTAGCCCTTATCGAATTCCATACCTTCGGTGATTTCCAGCTCGGTGTCTGTAGTGGAGGATTCCTCCACGGTGATAACACCGTTGACGCCAACGGTATCGAAGGCCTTGGCCAGCAGTTCACCGATTTCGTCTTCACCGGATGAGATGGCAGCAACGTGTGACACGTTGTCGCCGGATACCTCGACAGCGTTTTCCAGCAGGCGCTGCTGCAGTACTTCTACTGCGGCTTCTACACCTTTGCGAACTTCGCCGGGGGCTGCACCGGCGGCAACCAGGCGCATACCTTCGTTGACCAGAGCCTGGGCAAGAATGGTTGCGGTGGTCGTACCGTCACCGGCGATGTCCTGAGTTTTGGTGGCAACTTCTTTTGCCAGCTGGGCGCCCATGTTTTCGTATGGGTCTTCCAGCTCTACTTCACGGGCGATGGTTACGCCATCGTTGGTGATGTTTGGTGCGCCCCATGCTTTGTCGAGTACGACATTGCGGCCTTTCGGACCGAGGGTGACCTTGACGGTATCAGCCAACTTGTCGACACCGGCCTGTAATGCACGGCGGGCTTCGTCGTTGAATAGCAACTGTTTAGCCAACTGTTCTCCTTAGTAATTCGTTTCGAAAAATATGTGAGTAGTGTCAGACTTATTTTTCGATGACGGCGAGCACGTCACGAGCGGACAGGACGAGGAATTCCTGACCGGCGTACTTGACTTCGGTGCCACCGTATTTGGAGAACAGGACGACGTCGCCTTCGGCAACGTCAACGCTGACGCGTTCGCCGTTTTCAGCAACGCGGCCTGGGCCCACTGCAACGACTTTTCCTTCTTGTGGTTTTTCCTGGGCGGTATCGGGGATGACCAGACCGGAAGCAGTGGTCTGCTCAGCGGCCAGTGGTTCTACAACGATACGGTCCTCAAGCGGCTTGATGGAAACAGCCATGAATCTTCTCCTACTAATACTGTAAAAGGTAAATAATGTTCAGTTGCCGGGCAAGCCAACCGTCGTCGCGGGTGCCGGATGGCTGGAACCTAAAGGCTTTAGCACTCACATGGTGCGTGTGCTAATCCCAACTGTATTACCCTGTTAGCACTTGGTCAAATAGAGTGCTAAATTCACGAACCTTGAAAAATGCGCAACAGCGACGCCGCAGCATCCACCCGCACACCAACCGGGTACGCTGGGAGTTGTGTCTGACTCAACTGCTGCTGACCTTGCCGGTGTCCTGACCCCGGAAGGCTTCAAACTTCTTAACCAACTCTGGCGTGATGGCGACTACGCCACGGTCGATACCCTGAAACTCGCCGAACGCTTGCGAGCCGACGGATACACTCCCGGAGTCGTAAACTCTGTGTTGACGCAACTCAAACTGCGAACCCAGGCCGAAGTAAAGTTTGGGCCGTTTGTCGATCAGATGATCTTTACTGATGCCGGACTCCAGCAGGCTACGTCGCTACAGGTGGCCGCCCACCATGCGCGCCGCTTTGCCCGCGCCGGGGTGGATGAAGTCGTAGATCTCGGAGCTGGCCTGGGCGCCGATGCCCTAGCCATCGCCGGGCTGGATATCCCCGTAACCGCCGTCGAGATAGACGAGACAACCGCCGCCGCCACAACCATCAACCTCATGGCCTTTCCACACGCCAAGGTCCAAGTGGCCGACGCTATGGACTGGATACATGACCACCCCGCCGATGAGCACACGACGCGCGGTTTCTGGTTGGATCCGGCACGCCGCAAAACGCACTCGCACGGTACGGTCCGCATTTTTGACCCAGAAGCCTTTTCTCCGCCGCTCTCCTTCGTCGAGTCTCTCGCCGACGCCGGCCACGCCGTCGGGGTGAAACTCGGCCCGGCACTAGCCCATAATGTCATCCCCGATAATGCCGAGGCCCAGTGGGTTTCCCTACACGGCAGCGTGGTCGAGGCAGTCCTGTGGTTCAATATGGTTCAGCGTTCTGACGTTCGCCGTGCTGCACTCGTGATTACACCCTCCGGCGCCGCCGAGCTCACCTCGACCACTGATTTTGGTGCGTCTCCCGACGTACCCATCGAGGGCATTGAGGGCGCTACCGGTTACCTCTATGAACCCGATGGTGCGGTCATTCGTGCCGGTCTGGTCACAGATTTGATGATCGAACACTTTATGGTCGATGATCCGACCGACGCCGCCGCTGCGCGGCAGTTGGACGAGCACATCGCCTACTTCTGCTCCGATGCCTACGTAGAGACCCCTTTTGCCACCGGGTACCGAATTCTCGAGGTGCTCCCCTATAAGATCAAGACCTTGCGCCGGTATGTACAAGAGCACGGTGTGACCCGCTTGGATATCAAAAAGCGTGGCGTAGATGTCGCTCCGGAAGAATTGCGCCGCACCCTGATGCAGGGACAGAATTCGAAAAAGCCGGCATCAGGTGAGCATCTCACCCTGGTGCTGACGCGCGTGGGCGATGAACGCTACGCGATCGTGGTGGACCCCGTTTAGAGGCACACGGCCAGGTTTAGAAGTACACGGCCAGTGGGCCGTCGACGTCGTCGATAATGCGCACCGAGGTGCCAAAAATTTCGGACAGCACAGAGGATTTCATGGTGTCTGCGCACGTATCGAAGTGGGTAACTTGGCCCTCGTTCATCGCCAGGATGTGATCTGAGTACCGGGACGCGAAGTTGATGTCGTGCATCACCATAATGACGGTGCGGCCTAGCTCGTCGGCGGCTTTACGGAGTTGCCGCATCATCTGCACCGAGTGACTCATGTCAAGGTTGTTCAGCGGCTCGTCCAAGAACACATACTCGGTGTCTTGGGCCAGAACCATGGCCACGTATGCACGCTGCCGTTGTCCACCCGATAGCTCATCCAAGTAACGATCTTGGAGTGCGGTGAGGTTCAAGAATTCTAGTGACGAGTTGATGTGGTGCTCGTCTTCAACGGTGAGACGACCTTGCGAGTGCGGATAACGGCCGAAACCGACCAGCTGTCGTACGGTCAGCCGAGTGACGAAATGGTTTTCCTGCCGCAAGATAGACAGCTTCTTGGCGACCTCAATGGATTTGGATTGCTTCACGTCTAGGCCGCCCACCGTGATCTTGCCGGTGTCGGAACTCATCAGGCGGCCCATCATGGTCAGAACCGTGGACTTTCCTGCCCCGTTGGGCCCTACCAGCGAAGTAATTCCACCGGAAGGAATTTGAACGTCAATGGGACCGATCGTGGTTTCGCCCGAGTAAGTTTTCGTCACATTTTCGAGGGTTATCATAACCGTCCCTTCCGCATGATGACGATAAGAAATACTAGCCCACCGATGAGCTCGACGATGATGGTAACTGCACCCTGAGCGTAAAATATATGCCGCAGGACAAAATATGCACCGGTCAGCAGAACGAAGCCCAATAAAAACGCAACCGGAAGGATCGCCCGGTGGCTATAGGTGTCGGCTATCGAATACGCCAGGGTGGCCACCAAGAAACCTAAGAAAGTCATGGGCCCGACCAACGACGTTGTCATTGCCATCAGAATCGAGACGGCGATCAGCACTTTGATAGTTTCGCGACGGTGATTGAGGCCCAGACTGGTAGCCACCGATGATCCCAGCGCCATGGCATCCATTCGGCCTGCCCGCGCCAGGATCCAGAAGGCGACGACCGCGACGATCGGGATGGCGTAGGGCAGGTATTCGGTGCTGGCATTGGAGATGTTGCCCATCAATCGGGCCGTCAGAACATCGAACTCGTTGGGGTCGAGCATGCGCTGCATGAACGTGGTGAGCGAGGCGAGCCCCGCCCCGATGACGACACCGACCAGCAGCATCGTATGAACGTTGGTAAATTTCGAGCTCAGCAGCCAGGAGTACAGCAGCGTGGCAAAAGCCACCATCAAGACGACTTGGAAGAAATAGGACGCTATCCCGCGCGTAACGGTGGCACCGACCGCCCCGAGGAAGAAAACGGCCGCGGTGTTAATGAGCCCGTACAGGGCTTCAAAGCCCAAAATTGATGGGGTCACAATCCTGTTGAAGGTGACCGTATGGAACGCAACAGTGGCAAACGAGTGCGCCGCAGCAACAACGGCTATGACCAGGACCGTGGTGATGCGCGATTGGGCGATCTTCCAGAACCCTGCGCTACCAAATGGCATCGGGTTGTCATAGGTCAGGATACCCGCGGTCAATCCGAGGGCAGCCAATGCCAGCACGATCAGCGAGATCAACCAGCGACGACGATGTGCCGAACTCACAAAAGTTGACGTGGTGACCGCTGCAGCAGTGGTGGTGTTAGCCACGACGGCCCCTTTTCACGATCAGATACACGAAGACGGTAGCCCCAAAGACCCCGAGAATCATGGAAACCGGGATTTCGAAGGGCATGATGATGGTTCGGCCAATAATGTCTGTCAGTGTTATGACGACAATGCCGACCAGCATAACCCAGGGCAGATTCGATCTGAGGTTATCGCCTCGAAACATGGAGACAATATTGGGCACCACTAAGCCCAGAAACGGCAGAGAACCAACGACGACAGAGACGACGCCGGTCACGACGGCCACGATCAAAATGCCGGTGAGGACTACCGCTCGATAATTCAGTCCCACAGAGGTGGCGATTTCCTGGCCGAGTCCGGCCACCGTAAACCTGTCGGCGATAAAGTACACGATGATCGTCATGAGCGCGACAATCCAGAGCAACTCGTAGCGGCCTTTGGTCACACCGGTAAATGACCCAGCAAACCAAATGCCCAGGCTCTGCAACATATCGGTTTGCAATGCCACAAATGTGGAGACCGCGCCCACTACAGCGCCCAGCATCAACCCGACAATGGGCACCACGAGCGAGGACTTCAACGCGACACGTTGCAAGAAGGCAAAGAATATCAGGGTGCCAATCAGTGAAAACACGATGGCCACGATCATGCGCAGTGTCAGTGACGGCTGCGGGACGACGACATAGGTCAGAATCAGCCCCAGCCCGGCCCATTCGATGGTGCCGGTGGTCGAGGGTTCCACGAAACGGTTCTGCGTCATCAACTGCATGATGAGACCCACCACGGCCATGGAGGCCCCGGAGAGAATCAACCCGATAGTGCGCGGCACGCGGGTGATCCAGAACATCTCGCTGCCGCCTTCGGAGTTCAGATCATATACTCCGATAAATAATGATGCTATGACCAGGCTGATGGTGACCATCAGCCCGATCAATAGCGGCCAACTACGCGACCACAGTCCAGCAGTTTTCGATGCACCAGCAGATGTATCGAGCCCACCAGGGCGGGATTGAGAAAGTTTAGTCACGCAAGGCCTTTAGATTACTCCGACCACTGGTCTGCGAGGTCGTTGAGAATCGTAGTGTGGTTCTGGATGTCTTCAGCGAGGTAGAAGTCGCCTGGCATGTAGTAGATATTATCGTTCTTTACCGCAGGAACATCTTGGAGTGCCTCAGATTCTTCAATGAGTTCTTTTGCACCGGCAGATGAACCGTCGCCAACGGCGGCGTCACGGTCCAACACGATCAGAAAGTCTGGGTTAGCAGAAGCAATAGCCTCTACAGAAATGTCGTCACCCGTATGATCGGTCGAGCCCTCATCATCCAGGGCTGGTGTCATCTCCAGGATGTCATAGAGCGGCCCAACTGCCCGACCGGTGGTGGGGGCAGCATAGTTAATATCGCCACCGGAGGTGACCAAACCGGTAACGGTCATCTCGGGATCATAAGCTTCCTGTGCGCGCTCAAGCGCTTCATCGAAGTCAGCGATAAGCTGGTCGGCTTCGTCCTGTTTACCGAAGACTTCACCAAGCAGTGCCGTCTGGTCACGGAACTCCTGATCGAGTTCACCGGTTTCAGTTTCAATGTCGGTGTTGACGATCGGTACGTCACCAGTCGCAGCGCTGGCGAGGTCTTCACCGTGCTGGCTAAAGCGCTGGCCGTTCAATATCAAATCTGGTTCTGCCGCGGTCACCATTTCCATATCTGGCTCGCGGTGATTGCCCATATTGAGAATGTCATCGTTATTGGTGTACTTCTCGAGAATCTCCATGTCGGCAGGCATGAGATCTACCGGCGCCGCTGAAAGCTCGACATCCCATTCCGCCAACGTACGGAAAATGCGGTTGTCGGTTGCAATGACGGATTCTGGTTCCGCAGGAACAGTATGGGCCTCGTCGGCCATATCCGTGACCTCGACGGTATCGCCGCTTTCGGCACCGGCCTCTGGGCTATCGGCGTCTGATGACCCACAGGCGTTCAACCCGAGTGCGCCAACGGCGATGAAAGCCGCCAGACTCGTGCGAGTGATTCCCAGTTTTTTCACGTTTCGTCTCCAAATGACAGAATAGATAACAGAATAACATTCTTACTTAG